>CASBRD010000386.1 GCA_949128025.1 Oscillatoriales cyanobacterium PMM_0008
GAGGGGCAGAGGGGCAGAGGGGCAGAGGAGAATCCCCAGTTTTGCAACCGCATTTTGATTGAGTATCGCTATGAAGGTGGAGAGGTGGCGATTTTGAGGCTGCGACCGCTGATTGGCGATCGCAACTTTCACCACCAGCAATCAGCCGCACCAGGATTAGACTTTTCGCAATTACTGGGCCAGCGACAAGTTAGCCTGCAAGCGACTCGTCCTGGTTGGGCGGGGACGCCTTGGCAGCTGCGCTGGAGTGACGGTAACTATCAACCAGAGGGTGTGTGGTATTGGGGTTATGAGTATCCAGAGGAAAAGCGGCGGGGTTTGGGATCAAGCGAAGACCTCTACAGTCCAGGCTACTTAACAATAACCCTGCAACCGGAAAACGCCCTCACTTTAGAAGCGCAAGTAGGATGGCCCGATGCAGAGGCCGATCGGCTTAGGAAAGAGGACTTTGAGCAAGCTGTGTGGGGAGAGAAGCAACGACTGAAAGTGGTTTATGGCAACGAGCGATCGAAAACTGAGAACGACATTTGGTGGCAATTATTGCAAGCGGGCGATCGATTTATCGTCTACCGCGCCTCCATTGCTGGCCCTACCGTAATCGCTGGTTATCCGTGGTTTAATGATTGGGGACGGGATACACTGATTGCCTTACCCGGTTTAGCCCTGACAACTGAGCGCTTTGACTTAGCCAAAGGATTGCTGCAAACCTTCGGTCGTTACTGTAAGTCGGGTCTAATTCCCAATGCTTTCCCAGATGCTGGAACTGAGCCATTCTACAACAGTATTGATGCTGCGCTTTGGTGGATAGAAATACTGGGACTTTACCTGGAAGCAACCCAGGATTGGGATTTCTTAGCCCAGCAATATCCCGTAGTGCGGCAGATCTACAAAGCCTTTTGTGGCGGTACTCTTTACAATATCCTCGTCGATGCTACTGATGGGCTGCTAAGTTGGGATGCACCCGCAGTAGCACTTACCTGGATGGATGTGGTGATTGACGGTCAACCCGTCACGCCTCGTCGCGGTAAACCAGTAGAAATAAACGCTCTCTGGTACTCAGCTTTGTGTTGGGCGACGCAGTGGGCCCTGCATTTGGCAAGGGAAACACCAGAGAAGCAGGAGAGCTTCAGTAACCAAGCTCGACGCTATGCCCAGCAAGCAGAAGAGGTTAAGGCATCCCTGAAAAAGTTTTGGAATCCAGATCGAAGCTACTTTTACGATGCGATCGAGCCGGATGGACAGCCCGATCCGGCAATTCGTCCGAATGCGGTTGTGGCACTTTCGCTGCATCATTGTGGGTTTGAGGAGCATCAAGCTCGTCAGGTATTGGAGGTGGCGTGCGATCGCCTTCTGACCCCCTACGGTTTACGCAGTCTCGACCCCTCTGACCCCGATTACATCGATCGCTATGCTGGAGACTCCATCCACCGAGACAGCGCTTACCATCAAGGCACCGTTTGGAGTTGGCTGATCGGCCCTTTTCTCGCTGCTTGGAAACGTTTCTATCCAGAAATACCCGTTCCCTTTGATTGGCAACCTTTAGTAGAACATTTCCAGCAACAAGCTTGCTTGGGTTCGGTTTCCGAAATTTTTGATGGCGATCCGCCCCACTCACCCCAGGGAGCCTTTGCCCAAGCATGGTCTGTAGCCGAAATTATCCGTCACTGGGATCGAAAGTGCTGAGTGGTGAGTCAGCACTCAACACTATTAAAGATGGCTCAGGTCGGAATTGAACCAACGACCTCAGGCTTATGAGTCCCGCGCTCTAACCAACTGAGCTACTGAGCCTTGTTTTTTTCAGACATTGACAATCATAACATACAGTTTTGAGAAATTGCTAGTCCCCTGACAAAAAAAGTGGGGAGTCAAAGATCTCCCCAATTTCGATCGCAGATGATGATGGCTACAAAACTATACTCAGCACGGTCTGTGACCGAGCTTTTTTTATCCCTGTAGGGGCGAAGCATTCCGTCCAAGATCTTTGGTTTCAACCAACAAATTATTCACGGGATGCTTCGCCCATTTATGCCCGTGCGAAGTATATCAACGGCGGGGTAGAAAAGCCATCGGATTTACCGCTCCCTGTCCAGGCGGATGCACCTCAAAGTGACAGTGGGGGCCTGTACTGTATCCCGTATTGCCCATTGCAGCAATATGTTGACCTTGCTCAACTGCTTGCCCCTCTTGCACGAAAATGCGGCTGTTGTGGCCATAGCGAGTCAGACTGCCATCAGGGTGTCTAATGTCCACCAGATTCCCATAACCACCAGAATTCCAGCGTGCATAGACTACGACGCCAGGAGCAGATGCCACAATCGGCGTTCCAGTAGGAGCTGCTATGTCAATCCCCTTGTGCATCCGTCCCCAGCGGCGGCCATAGCCTGAAGTGAGGACTCCTCTTGCTGGCCAGTTATACCCGTTAAAGTTCTGGTTTAAACCACCAGGGAGATAGTTATCCGGGCCGGGAAGGGCGGGTAACTCTGGAGCCACCATCCTTGGTGTGGGTTGGTTGTAGGGCTGATATGCCTCCGGCCCTATGGGGGCGGTAGCGACTAGCTGTTGTTGCCTTTTAGCAGGATCTGTAGCACGTTCCGCAACAGGAATCTGAATGGAACTCTGTTGGGATGGCCCTCTGGCAGATCGTCTTTGAATTTCTGCCTGCAAAGCCTCGTTATACCGATTCGGATTGTAGTCCCGATTGACGGGGGTAGAGGATGTCCAGGACGGGCGCGATTCGGGAGACGAATTCAGCGGCGTGACTGCTGGCGTCGGCGTTACAGCTGGCGTCGCATTTGGTGTTGGATAGGGCTGACGCATTGACGTTACGCGCTGCAATACATCGCTCCCTTGCTGGTGTCGATACTGCTCCCGCAGTTGCAAGATTTCAGCCCGCAAGCGCTCGACGTAAAGGTTATTTTCCTGTTTTGAATTGGCTTGAGACGCCTGGTTAGGCTCATTCTCAGCAAACAGAGAGGGTTCTCCTGGAGGTGTGGGTAACTGGAAGTCGTTCCCATTACCAGCCCCAGCAGTCTGCTTTGTCCTTGATATGTGTTCGGGAACCTCATATTTTGCCCCCTTGAACCCTGGCGGAACCGCATCTGTCCCTGAGCTAGAGGCTGAGGCTGTAGCCATGCTGGGAGTCCAATTCGCTGGAGGCACGGTAGGAACTGAGATACCATCTCTGGTGGAACCTGGTGCCAAGGCTGTGACGATCGGTACGTTGGGCTTTGAGGACGCGCTTGAACGATTCAAAGCCGCAAAATTTGGTGATATTGGCTCAGACTCAGAGGAGTCTAAGGCTAGCTGACTGGATGTAACCCCGACGGACTGGGATTGAGGTATTGAAATTAGTTGTGCAATCTGAATGCGATTCGGGTTGTTTAGCTCGTTGGCTTTGGCTAACGCCGTCGGGGCGATCCCATAATTGCGAGCGATCGCATCTACCGTATCCCCTGGCTTCACCTGGTAAACCATTGTCGGTGCCGATACCGCTGGCTGGGGCATGACGGTCGGTGACCAAGCAGTAGCCACACTCACCCTGCCTGAGTCAGCTTGTGGTGCTGTGGCTACTGCTGGCGAACCAGCTGCCACTTTAGGTTGCCAATCAGAAACCCCTACAGAAGCAGGGGCTTGTTCAATTACGGGTTTCAACTTTCCAGCAACTGCCACTGGCGCTACAGGCTCAGCTACTTGAGCCGATGTATTTCCTAACTCCTCAGATTTCCACTCCGCCAGACTGGCTCTCAAACGGTTCGATGACTCTCTCAGACGGTTGAGTGCAACTGCTTCTTTAGCCTTTAAAAGGTTATTTACATTACCGGCTGCTGTAGCAGATTCGCTGACCTGCAAAGTTGTAGATGCTTCTGTTGTTGCAGACTGCCCTAATTGATTTTGTCTGACGCTATAAGATTCCGACTCTGTAGCAACAGTCTCGCGAGTTTTGAAATCGTGACCAATTCCACTGATTTTTGGCGTTACACTCCAAGGCTCAACCTCGTAAGCCTTTTGGGACGGGTTTAACGTGATGTTTTGTGTGGCCGTAGACTCTTTAGCTGCACTCGTCCCTATTCCAGTCGGTTGCCATTCTTGTGCTTTGTGTTCCAGTACCAGCGGTTTTGGCATTGCAACTTGTGCTGCTTCTTTTGCTGGTATCGCTTCTGGAGTTGTAGCACTCGCTGCTGCGATCTCTTTTACCTCTTGAGATCCTGCTGGCGTTACTTCTGCTGTGGTTGAGGGAACTGTTGATAAAGCGCTGCTTGCCGTAGGTTCGGCGGCAATCGCACTCTCGTTCTGCTGTGGTATTAACAGGCTAGACGCACCCATTGAGATAGCCAAGCCAATCATGGCAGCAGAGGTGCGAGCCCGACGATTAACCTCTGGTGGAATTGATTTAAGCTGTCCCACCATTGCAGAATTGTCTACCTCACAGGCAGGAATAGCTGGATTAATTTTTTGCGTCAATGCTCGTTTCAAAAAACGACCTCCTACGATCACTAGCGTTTAACTGTCCCTGATGGATGCCGTCTACGTTTACCTGTCAATGACTTCGATCACTTCCCGGAACCGATCGCGATCGCTTGCGGTAAACATACTTAGGCAAGGTTACCCTGGTTTTTGATTTTAGACAAGTTTACAAAACTTTAAAAAATTTGCCCACCATATTTCGCTTACCAGAGTCGCCCTTGTGACACTTTGACAAAGCGAAGATTTTGGCACTCCTGTGAAACCGCCAGGAGACTTCCGCATCACCTTCCTCACCATCGGGCCGCAGGCATTGGCCCCCTTGTAGTTCAGACACACCATCAATAAGAAACAAGATTTTCCCTGAAAAGACAATATGGGCAACCAGATCTTTGTTGTCGCAACGTTTGTAGCACACCCTTCTAGATAGCAACACAGTGCTGGTTTCAACACAGATATAGCCAATTAAGAGGGAAACAACAACCGTAGAATTCGGTAGGCTCTTCGAGTGGTGTACGCGATCGCTATAAGTATAGCTAGGGGCTAGGGGTTAGGGACTAGGGCGTGTTTTCAAAGTGTCAAGTTAGAGTCAGATCCCCCTAAATCCCCCTTAAAAAGGGGGACTTTGACTGGATTCTCCCCCTTTTCAAGGGGGGCTGGGGGGGATCTCCGGGGAGAGAAAACACGCACTCTTAGACTAGGGTCAGAAGGGTCTAGAATCAAGGGTTTCAGGAATTAAGAACGTCCTAACCGCCTTGGTGGTTGCTATACTCAAGAGCAAGGAGAATTAATTGTGGAACAAAGTACTACATTTTTTCGTTCATTGAGAACCAACTTTTGTAAAATTGAATAATATCTATCAATCCAATAGGAGCTGGCAAGCGAGATTGCCATATAAATTTCTTATCGTAGGCAGACGAATTCCTTTCCTTAGATAGGTGCATAATTCTGAGCCCCTCTGGGTAATAAGCGGGCAATTTTTTTGACTACCTCTATAGTCGTAAGGTCATCAGCCCCATCCGGATACTCAATAAACTTATATGTTTATATATAGATACAGTGTTGATTAATCGCACTTCGGGTTCTTAGAGAAAGTAGTATAAAATTTATCCCAGGTAGCCGAGTTGCCGTCTGGCCTCAAATAGACCGATCGCAGCACTGACAGAAAGATTCAAGCTGCGAACTCCCGGTTGCGTCATGGGTATGCAGACTGTTTCGGCACAAGCTTTCAGTACCTCTGGTGGCAGTCCTGCGGTTTCCGTGCCAAACAAAAGCCAGTCATCATTTTGAAATTGACAGCGAACATAACTACAACGTCCTGAAGCGCTAAAGCCAATCCATCGTCCCCCGCGTTGCTTGTGGAAAGCTTGAAAATCTGACAGGGATTCGTGGTAGTGCAGGTCAACATAGGGCCAGTAGTCCAAGCCAGCTCGTTTGAGGTAGCGATCGCTAATTTCAAAGCCCAGCGGCCCTACTAAATGCAACTCTGTGCCCGTTGCAGCGCAAGTTCGGGCAATATTGCCAGTGTTAGGTGGAATTTGGGGATTAATCAGGACAACAAACGGCATAAGACCTAAAATTACTCGAAATCAAACACTAAGTATGTAACACCGATCGTCTAAAATCTATCGTAGGACAGAGGCAACCTATATATATTTTTAATACTAAGTTGGACAACTTAATTGATTAAATATTCTGATGGGTCGAGGGGCAGAGGAAAGTCAAAAGTCAAAAGTCAAAAGTCAAAAGTCAAAAGAAGGATTCTTCCCTCTTCCCTCTTCCTTCTTCCCTCTTCCCTAAGCTACTAGAAGCTGGCACAACTTATCTTCTAGCTCTAATTCTTGCAAAAGCGTTGCTTGAATAGCTTGAGCGATAATGCGCCGAGTGTCCAGACCTTGCTGGTGTAGTTTTAACCACTGAATCGCAGTGTTGCCTTCCCGAAGGATTTTTTTCAGGGGTGAAAGGAAACAGCCGAAGCCTTGTTTTTTGGCAAAAGGCGAGACTTCCTGGTAAATTTCCATAATCCAATCTCGTGCCAGAATTTCTCTGCCATCTTGCCAATGTCTGAGGGAGGCATCCAAACTCTGCCTTGCAGCGGCGACTTCGTTGGCATCGGCGATCGCAATTAAGTCTTCGGAAGACAGTAGACTTTTTTCTAGGGGGTCGAGACTGGGGTCAGCCATCAGCTGGCACAGACGAGCTTCTAAGAGTGCTGTAACTGCCAGCAGGCCGATCGGATCTACAATTAAGTCGCAGATTCTCAGTTCCAGGCGATTGAGATCGTAGGGGCGGCGGTTGCCATTCGGTCGGACAGACGACCACAGGTGGCGGACATTTTGCATTGTCCCGGCGGCTAGCTGGTCTTCTGTCCACCGGATAAAGTGAGCGTGGCTTTCAAAGAGAGGAACATAGGCGGGGGTTTTCGGGAAGAGTCCCCAGCGGGTGGAGTGATATCCCGTAGGACGACTATCCAGAAATGGGGAAGAAGCAGTTAAGGCTAAGTACAGGGGTGCTTCCAGGCGAATGAGACGAATTGCCCGCATCAGAGCTTCTGGATTGCTGATGCCAATATTAATGTGGATGCTGGCAGTGACGACGTTGGTGCCGTAGGTGTTTTCGATGTAGCTGTGGTAGGGGTTATTGGGGTCGGAACGATAAAAGCGATCGCTTCCACCCAAAGAAAGAGTACTTCCCGGAACGATCGTATAGTCTCCCAAACGCTGTAAGTACGATCGCAGTCGCTGCCGAGGACGCACCAAAGCACACAACAATCGATCGTATGAACACAACGGGGCAGTGGTATATTCCACATTGCGACTATCTGGCTCTGTCACAAATCCGTCCAGGTCTGCCACAATCTTGTCTGAGAAGCCCACAATATCTCCTTGTGGCGTCCCAGTGTACATCTCAACTTCAAAGCCTTTAGATAGCAGCACGGTTTCTCCTTTACTGGGGAATAGGACAATGGGACATCCGATCTCGGCTCTTGGTGAAGGGAGATGGGGAGAATCACCAATTACCGATCGCCAAACTCCTTTATTTAAAAGCCTATCGAGTCAGACTAATTTCAGCCCTGTTGTATGGATTGTGTAGATATTGTTTTCAGCCGTTTGGGTGAATATTTCACCACAATAATTCTATCATCCACAATCCTTTTCCTTATTATCCCCGCCTTAAGTAGGGTAAGGACTTCCCGATCGCTTGTTAAAGGTAGTACTGGCGGTAGACGGCTGTGGCGGCACGATGAAGTAAAGAGTGTCGATAAACGAGGCCCTTGAGGTCGTCCGCATAACCACCGCCAATCACGCAGGCGACGGGATAGCCAGCGGCGACACAGGTACTCAAAACTTGCATTTCGCGGCGGAATATGCCGGTGTCGGTGAGGCATAATTTACCTAAGCGATCGCCTGCATGAGGGTCAACCCCAGCATCGTACAAAACTAAATCCGGCTTTACCTGGGAAAGTAAGTCGGGGAGATACTGGGCCAAAGTTTGCAGATAGGCATCGTCTTCCATCCCGACGGGTAAAGGAACATCGAGATCGCTTTGTTGCTTAGTGCCCGGAAAGTTAACTTCGCAGTGCATAGAGAACGTGAAAACACTCTTGTCATTTTGGAAGATAAATGCTGTGCCGTCGCCTTGATGAACATCTAAATCCACAATCAGAATTTGGCGGACAAGTCCCATCTTTTGCAGAAGGCGGGCGGCAATGGCTAAATCGTTAAAAATACAAAAACCAGAGCCATAATTGGGAAAGGCGTGATGAGTTCCTCCGGCGGTGTTGCAAGCTAAACCGTGAGTTAGTGCCAACTCGGCTGTGAGGATAGTGCCGCCTACAGCAACACAGGTACGATTCACCAGTGCTGGACTCCAGGGCAATCCGATGCGTCGCTGTGCTTTGGCGTCGAGGGTTCCTTCGCAGTAAGCCCGGACATAATCGTGGCTGTGGACTAATTCTATCCACTCTGGCGGTGGACGTTTGGGTGTGTGGAATTGTTCTGGTACGGCGACGCTAGAGGCTAACAACAGTTCGTAGAGTTGCCCAAATTTCCTCATGGGGAAGCGATGCCCTTCTGGAAGCGGTGCGACGTAATCTGGGTGATATACCAGTGGCAAGTCCATTACAGATTTGTAAAAGTAGGTTGGCTATAATCAACTTTGAACTAATCAACCGTTAAACCTAATTTTTGAAAAAAATGATCCACCCCCACACAGAACTCCGTTATATAAACAAATTGATAGGATACGGCGTATTCGCAACTAAATTTATTCCCAAAGGTACTATTACTTGGGTATTAGATGATTTAGATCAAAGGTTTGAGTCATCCTACATCTGGTCGCTCAACCCCATTCTCAGAGAAAAATTAATTAAATACTGTTATCGCGATAACCAAGGTACATATATATTATGTTGGGACATTGCCAAGTTTGTCAATCATAGCTTTAACTCCAGCTGCATCGGTACAGCGTATAAATTTGAATTAGCAGCCAGGGATATTCATCCAGGAGAAGAATTGACCGATGACTATGGATATTTGAATTTGGATAAACCTTTCTATTGCTTGCACGAACCAAATAGTTCTAGGACAAAGGTAATGCCTGATGATATTTTAGATAATTATCCAGAATTGGATCGAAAAGCATCTGAAGCTATGAAATATTTCAACCAGGTTGAACAACCGTTGAAAAAATTTATTGACAATAAATTTACAGACAAAATTAACGCAGTCGCCGAAGGTAAAGAACTTATGGACTCGATTCTTAACGTTTATTACGATCGTTCTAAAAAATTAAAATTAGTTAGTTAACGTAGTTATGGATTAATAATTTTTACTTTTGATTTTTAACTGTAATTATCCCTATGTCGTACTTTAATTCTCTTGTGCATCTACTGCTAGGAAAAAAAACTATGCAGGATACAGCCCCAAAATCACCTCCGCGTCGCAGGCGAAATATTTCTACTGTAAAATCCATTGGCTCGCGATTATTTCTTTCTGTTTTAGGCGGTACGTTGGTGGGATTAGGATGCGCGTCTTACTTCTTCTACCAAGAACTTATCAAACAGGCACGAGCCGAATTAATGGCGAGCTTAGAAGTAAAAGCTCAAAACTTAGAGGGCAGTTTAAATAGTTTTGAAAACTCAGCCAAGCTGGTTGCAGATGCTGCAACCACACTCTATGAAGCAGGAGAAAGACGCGAACAAGTTTATGTTAATTTAATTGGTCGTTCTTTGAAAACCTTACCGCTGGGAACCGGGCTTGGTTTTGGTCAGCCACCACAAAAACGTTTAATTATTCCCGCACGAAAGTATGCTTATCCTTTTGCAATTAGGGGGAAGGATGGTAAAGTAACTGCTAAGGGCGGAGATTCTAGCCCAGACGACTATCAAGAAATCTATTTTACAGAGCCAATTAAGGCAGGTAAGCCTATTTGGCTCGAACCAATTTCTTATTTAGAAACAACGGTAGACCCTCCCGAACAAACCGTGAGTACAAGTTACTCATTACCATTTTACAACCAGAAAAAAGAGTTGCTGGGTGTGCTGGCTCAAGATTTAGAATTGGGGTTTCTCAGTGAGAAATTATCAAAGCCAGTGATGAGGGAAAATGGATATTTTGTGCTGGTGAGTGCTAAAGGCAATCTAATTGCTTATCCACCCAATTCTGAATTGGCTCTTAAATTAAAGCCATTTCCCCAAATTAGTAACTATTCTAAATTATGGCAAGAAATTCAAAAAAATATCCAGTCAAAACCTATCAACAGTGGCATTATATCTTGGCAGAATGCTGAAGGTAAAAGAGAGTTTTGGGCTTACAGGAAAATTTCTAATAATAACTGGGTATTGCTGGCATCTGTGCCTAAATGGGTTATTATTGGCCCATTGTTACAATTCACATTAATTGGGACTCTATTGGCGGCTCTTGGTGCATCACTCGTCCTAGCTGTGGTAGTTGCTTTGTTTGTCAAACGCTTAAATCAACGTCTCCAGCCAATTATGGATGAGTGTAGTTTATTGGCTGAAGCTAGTCCAAAAAGTGAAGAATTGATGAGCCGGGAAGACGAAATTGGGCAACTGACTATATCGTTCTATAATTTGTTGGGACAGGTAACTGTAAATGAGAAGCGATTACGAAAAGAAATGGATAAATCTGCCAAAGCTTACCAGGCTTTGAAACAAGCTCAAGCTCAACTGATTCAGACTGAAAAAATGTCTGGTTTAGGTCAGCTAGTTGCAGGTGTAGCTCATGAAATTAATAATCCGATTAATTTTATCTACGGTAACCTTCCTCACGCCAGTAACTACACGCAAGATTTAATTAGATTGATCGAGCTTTATCAACGGAAGTATCCACACCCAGACCAGGAAATTGAAGATCTTACTGAAGAAATTGAATTAGATTTTCTGGTAGAAGATTTAGAGAAAATGCTTTCTTCAATAAGTATGGGTGCGAATCGTATTCGCGAGATTGTGCTGTCATTACGCAATTTTTCTCGGTTTGATGAGGCTGATATGAAAGATGTCAATATCCACGAAGGAATTGACAGCACTTTGCTGATTGTCCAAAACAAATTTAAAGCTACACCGACACATTCTGCTATTGAATTAGTTAAAGAGTACGGGAATCTCCCTTTAGTGGAGTGTTACGCGGGTCAGCTAAATCAGGTGTTTATGAATATCCTCAGTAATGCAATCGATGCTATGGAAAAGGCCAGATGTAACGCGGAAGAGGGAAGAGAAAACTTTACGCCTACGCTTACTATTCGCACTGAGGTTAAAATGGGAGGGTCTGATTCTAGTCAGCCGCGAGCTGCGATTAGCATTAAGGATAATGGGTGCGGGATTCCTGCGGAACACCAAAGCAAGTTATTTGACCCTTTCTTCACTACAAAACCTGTAGGGAAAGGTACTGGTTTGGGGCTATCTATCTGCTATCAAATTGTGGTCGAAAAGCATAAGGGCGAGTTGAAGTGCGTTTCGGAGTTAGGGGAAGGAACAGAGTTTATTATTGAAATTCCCATTTATCAAACGAAACCGATGAGTAAGATTTTGTAGGGATTTAAAGAATAGGAAAGTGTTATCGGCGACGCCATCGGCCCAGGATTATTAAAGCGATCGCAACCGGAAAAATTCCAGCGACTATTATACTCCAAAAGAAGGCAGATGTCAAGGAAATTGTGTCTTTGGGCTGAGGCTGAGGCAGTTGGGTTGATATAATGGTGGCGGTAATGCCGCTGGTTGCCAGTCCGAAAGTAGCTAGAGCTATAGTAGTGTTGAGAGTGCGATCGCGTTCCGCCTGCGTAACCTCCACAATTCCTCGAATCGTATCGATATATCGTTCTCGCACCCTCAATCCCGGACTCAGACTAGCATGATCTTGTTCGATTTGCCCTTGATATTTCGACGCCACAGACTCGCCAAATTCTTCTAGAGAATGCAGTTTAGTAAGTCCAAGTTCGTTATTAGCTGTATCTTTAATTTTCCCCAGCCGGTTTTGGTAATTTTTCAGGTTAGTTTTGAGAGTTTGCAGCTGCAATGCTAAACTTTCCAGTCCGGCTGTATGCTTAGATAGAATTAACAGATTTTTGTGCAAATCTATTTTTATTTGTTGCAAATCCGTATAAGCCAAATTCATTTCTGGTAAATAAACTTTAATTGCTGGAATTGTTGAAGCGCGAGGAAATAAATCCTCTTCTTCCAGTAACTTTTTCACAATTCTACTATTGCTATAAGCCCAGAGAATTTTATGACGATAGTAGAACAGCCACAGCCAATCATAATAAAAAGCGGCGAATCTTTCCATCGTTTTCTTGTAAGGACAGATACAAATCAATACCAAGTCATTGTCTTCAACTTTTGTCCAATCTTGGGGCTGTTGCCATACTTCAAAAATAGAACTGCCCAAAAAGTAGTTTACCTGCTTTAAATTGGGGTCTTGCTGAGTGCCTTTAAAAGCTTTATACGCTTCCTTCGCTGCCTTTTCGCGATCGCTATCCGCCGAATAGTGTGAGTAGCCCAAAATCAGCCAAGTTCTGCCAATATTTGCCTGTACATCCAGCTTTTGGCGGAATTTATGGAAACAACTGACATCTTGCGGCTTATCCTCATCCTTAGTAAAACAGGAAACCAGCAGACTATCCGTTTCGCCCAAACAAATGCGCTGATAGAAACCGTGGACATCATCAATTAAAAAAGGATAATATCGTTCCGAATTAAAATCTGCTTCTGGGGGAACCTTCAAGCGAGTACGCAAAGTTTCCCAGGATTTCTGCTGGGTGGTTTCCTGCCCTTCTGGCTTTTCTTCCAGGTTATAGGCAAATAGAATTAGGTGGGGATAGATTAACAAGTTCTGCACGCAAATTCTGCCCAATCATGTACAGGATACTCTGTCATTACAAGACCTTCAGGCGGATTTTTCTGAAATTCATTGTAAGATGCTTCGGCTTTTTTTCTAGGGTTTTCTTGAAAAATATTATTGAAGCGGTCAAATGATTCTTCGACAACAGAAGCGTGGAGTGAAGTATTCTCAAGTTCGTTGTTAGCGACATTGGAAGCTTCGTTTAGACTTCCGCTAGGAAAAATCTTGTCTTTTGGATTAGCGTGATATCCTTCCATAAAAAAATCGTAAGCATCATCATAAAGTTGCCAGAACTTCTTGTGCTGTCCTAACTTTCTCAGACGAGATACAGTAGAAACAGGATCGATTATGAAGGTTTGATCTACTAAAGGTGCAGACTCAGAAGAAGGTAATTCCACAAGGGCTACTAAGAAAGCTTGCTTGGTGATGGGATCGTCAGTTTCTTTCATATTCAAGCACGTTAGGCATTAACTTTGCCAGTCAGTGTAAATCCAGCCCAGAAATACGGGTGCTGGTAAGGCGGTTCGCTTGAGTTCATTTTATCCGAATTTTTTTGACTATTTCTAGCGAGGCTGCCCAGACGTTGCCAGCATCCATAGTCGGCGTCCTGCATTTCATCTGTTGCTAGTTTGGCATACCATTTGGCAAGTTGGGCGTAGGTGACGGTGCGAAGCCAGTTTTGGGCTAGTTTGAGGGCGGCAGTGGGAGTTGCGCCTGCTTTGAAGAATTGGTAGAAGCGAATTACAATCAGGGCGCTGGAGATTTCGTCAACAGTCCAGAGAGTGCTGAGGACGTAGGATGCACCCTGGCGCAGAAAGCCGCTGACTAAGCCAACGTATTCGGCGGTGATGGTTTGGTTTCCGGTAATGGCGGTTTCGCAAGCAGAAAGACTGATGAGTTCATACCCGCTAAAGGATGTTTTGGCAATTTCTGCTAGGGTGAATTTATCGTCGCCGGATAAGGCTAGGGCTGACTGACTGGGATTGTTGAAATTGTGGGTGCCGTGTCCGGTAAAGTGAAAGATGGTGTGAGGTTTTTTCAGTTCGGTTTCTACTTGTGCGCGAGTGGCATTTGCGTCAGCAATGCGAGTGGGGTTGGCAAACATTTGGCTGATGACACTAGATTCAATTTCGGCAAATAGGAGAGGTTTTAATCCTGTGCTTTGGGGATGTTCAATGCTTAGTAGTTTTGGCGATGAATCGGTAAGGTTAGCAGCGGATGTAACGGAGAGATTTTTGCCAATTTGGGCGCTAGGCAAGTAGGTAATGGTGAAGTTATTGGAAAAGAGGGCGTGAAGGGGAAAGGGGTGTAAGTCTTGGTGGGGAATTAAGATTAACTTAGTGATTCCGGTAAGTGCGGATTCAATTGCTGGGATGTCGAGAAGTTGGCTTAGGTGGGATAGCATTTTGGGCAAGTTGTCGCGCCAGGAAACCCCACCTGCTCCTGGCCGCCAAAGATGCGGAGATTCCAAGGCGCGAAACGAAAGCTAGGTGGCAGCCGGGTCAGGAA
>CASBRD010000387.1 GCA_949128025.1 Oscillatoriales cyanobacterium PMM_0008
CTTCCGTATTTACTACGCTATTTTGAGCAGAGGAGCAGAGGAGCAGAGGGGCAGAGGAGCAGAGGGGCATAAAAATGTTATTTATTTGAACAAAAGCATAACAACTTTAAAAGAGCCGGAATTATGTTGATTATCGGTTCTTTTGTTTTATATAAGCTGTAGGGACACGGCATAATAAAATTTTTTGGATGACCGACTGATGAGTGATAATATCGTCAAATTGTCTGTTGTCATCGTTGGTTAAATTTTTACCGCAGATTAACGCAGATAAGAGAATAACGCAAATTTTTTAGGTAACCGATGTTTAAGGACAGCTTAATATCAACATATCTATCCAGAGAATTTTGAGCTTTAAGGAACTATCTTATAATTGTCCTCATGCAGAAGAAAAGTAGCAATTCATCTCAAATATCTTGGCAGAAGCGATCGCATAAACTGCCTCTGGGCGTTCGTCGTTGCGGTGCTTGGGTTGTGGAAGTGTCGCTGATTGTGGCTGGTGGGGTGGTTCCCTTCAGTATAGGCTTATATGCAGAGTCACACCGGGCTAGCGAACCAGTTCCCCTGAATCCTGTGCTGGTGACTACTCAGGAAGCGATCGCGCAAACCCTCGCTTTGCCCATTTATCAAAAAAACCGACAGGTGACACCAGCCACTAATTTCCTTTGGAGTGCGGCGCTGGTGGCCCCTTTAATCTTAGCTAGCTGGCAACTCTACAGGCTGGGAGTGAGCGGTCAAACCCCGCCCAAACGTTGGTTTGGTGTTCAAGTGACGACAGCAGAGGGCGATCCCCCCGGTTTAAGGCGGGCTTTGGTGCGCGAAAGTTTAGGTCGGTGGGGCTTGTCGGCGGGAATTGCCGTCACCGTCTGGCGCTACATTGGTGCTTATCCAGACTTGAGCGTTTTGACGAGTTTGCTTGGGTTGCTGCTGCTATTCGATGGACTGAGCGGAAATTTACATCGCCGACGCCGGACGCTGCATGACAGAATAGCAGGAACCTTGGTTGTGGATGCGACTAAATCCGATCGCTCCCTACCGGGTACTTTTCCACCATCACCGCCACGCTGGCTAATGGAGAAACAGGATAGCAGAGGATCTTTTGAGCAGAGTAGCACAGGAGCATTTCCTCTGGGCACTCGTTTGATTTGGGACTGGATGCGTCGGCACTCTCGTATAACCTTGACGATTTTGTTTGCAGCCAGCATGATAATTGTGGCGGGAGCTTTTGTGGCAGCCCAAATTTACAGTCAAACTCAGGACAATCGGCTCATAGCCGAATACCAGAAAAATAAGGTATTTATCGCCCTTACAGAACGGATAACTGCTACTGCTAACGGGACAATAGCAGAGCGACTCTCAGCAATTTTGGCTCTAGGCGCGACTAAAGACGATCCACGGGTAGTCAGGTTGTTAGTCGATTTGCTGGCTCAAGAAAAAGAGCCAAAAGCGATCGAAACAATCAAGCAAGTGTTGGTGAGAATTGGCCCTGATGCTTTGCCAGAATTGCAACGATCGAATCAGACTTTAGCTAAAGACCTTGATTCTGTACAGGTTATCAACACCCAACCACAGTCAGAGGCGATTTCATCCAAACCCTCAGTACCGCAGGAGAATAAAAACGCACTTACCAATGAGGAAATATCGAACAATCCGTCCGCACTCGCTCGCCTGCGACTGCACGCCACTCAAGAAGCGATCGCTAATATTCTTACTCTTAACAATAATCTAAGTAGGGTCAACGATCTCAGCCGCACTAGACTAGGCCAAACATTAGGTTCGGCTCCTTTTGCTTTGGTGCTGGACAAAATCGACTTATCCGGGATTAATTTTCAAGGTACAATCTTAACTGGTGCTAGTTTCCAGGGCAGTCGCTTTATCGGGCCGGGTAAAGATGGTCGTTTGGGAACATTCGACGATGCTCAAGCAGATTTAAGCAGTGCCGAACTCAAACAAGCGAACCTGACTGGTGCGATTTTAAGCCACGTTTCAATGGAAAATGCGAGTCTAATTCGCGCTACCCTCAATCGGGCAAACTTATTTCAGGCTAGCCTAAAAAGTGCCAACCTCAGCAGTGCCAAACTGATTGGGGCTTCTTTGCAGCAAGCAGTCTTAGAAAATGCCAGTTTAACTGGTGCTGATTTGACAGAAGCCAATTTATCCCAAGCTAATCTGCACGGGGCTAGTTTAACTAGGGTAAGTGCTGTCGGGACGCAATTGCAGTTGGCTAATCTGACCCAATCCGACTGGCGAGACGCCGATTTGTCCGGCGCTAATCTGACTCGTGCTGTACTGAAAAATGCTAACCTTAGCTCTACCCGACTTAAGGGCACTAATTTTAGCAGTGCCCAGCTACAGAACGCCAACTTCAGGAACGCCGATCTGAGTATGGCAGATTTCCGGGGTGCGAATCTGGAGGGAGCGGATTTTCAGGGAGCAATTTTTGTCGCTCCTAACCAACCTACCGGACAGGATCAATTTATTCAAACCCCCAATATTGCCACAGGCCCCCGTCTTAATGGCGTTAATTTTAATAAAGCTAAAAATTTAGACGCTGACCAACTGGGGTATATTTGCGCTCAAGGCGGGCGTCACGATCGCTGTCAGTAGTTAGCCGTTAACTCAAGTTGCTAGTTAGTTCCATTGGCTTTTGTTCGGGATCGATAATGGGTACGTTGTTGCGCTTTAGCGCTCAAAGAGCGCTAAAGCGCAACAACGTACCTGCTCGTTAATTGTTATTTTCGCTAAAATGATAAGGGGGTAGCTATTGATTTTTGCTAGATTTTCGTGTAAACTTGTTTTATAATGGGAAGATTGACTTTAATAATATTTTTGTCAATATTCCCATTATAAAAATAATACACCAAAAAAGGCGATCGCACAAGCCCCCATACCCTATACTTTTAATATTTTTTTGTATCATAAACTACATTTTGCGGCGATGAACCATAGTAGGAGTTGCTTGGTCTGTTGGGACTAACAGCACTTGGCTGATGTTGACATGAGGCGGTCGAGTGACGCAGAAAAATACCACATCGGCTACATCATCTGGTGTAAGGGGAGTTAGTCCTTGGTAAACTTTTTTAGCTTGTTCCGTATCGCCGTGAAATCTCACTTCGCTGAATTCGGTTTCGACTAAACCGGGGTCTACGGAAGTGACTCGTACTGGCGTTCCCAAAAGGTCTTGTTTTAAGCCTTCAGAAATTGCTCTAACTGCTGCCTTAGAACCGCAGTAAACATTACCGCCGGGATAGGTTTGATGACCGGCAATGGAACCGATATTGACCACATGACCTTTGGCGCGATCGATCATTCCCGGTAAGATATAACGAGTGACGTAGAGCAAACCTTTGATATTGGTGTCGATCATTTCTTCCCAATCTTGGAAGTTGCCTTCGTGGAGTTTGCTCAAACCTCGACTCAAACCGGCATTGTTGATCAGAACGTCAACATTAGACCAAGGCTCTCTTAGAGATTGTAAGGCAGATTCGACTTGAGAGCGATCGCGCACATCGAGCTGCAACAGATGAACGGAGGAGGAAAACTCTTTGCTGAGGCTATCTGCCAGCTGCTCCAACCGTTCCAAGCGCCGCGCTGCCAAAATTAGTTTAGCACCGCCTTGTGCAAACAGTTTGGCACAAGATGCGCCAATGCCACTACTTGCGCCAGTTATCAGAACAATTCGATCTTGAATCGAAACCATCATCAATCGATTTTAGATTTTAGATTTTGGATTTTGGATTTTAGATTTTAGATTTAAAAATCTAAAATCTAAAATATTCCCTTTTCCCTAGCCCCTATTTTCTTTTGACTTTTGACTTCCCATAACTTAGAGGGAATTTGCTGGACGGGAAGATGGACGGTTTGGAGACGCAGATCCTGTTGTGGTGCGATTGACAACTGGTAAACGCTGTGTTAATATTGTCATCCCATCTGCGCGAATCAAAACCGCTGAAATCCAGTATTTACCTTCGGTAGCTGGTGCGCGACCGACCTTAAAAATACCACCGGCATCAAGTCCTTCTAACTCCACTGGTGTGGCGTTAATATATTTATCAGCGCTGATAGGTTCTTGTAAAGCCGTTCCTACAAGCAAGTCGTCGCCTAGCGGCTCTTTGACGATCGCATCGAAGTTAAATTCCTGATTTGTGCGAACTTGTTCGGGTAATCTGACATCAAGTGTGGGTGGCTTTTCGCCGGAGGATAGCTGAGTTCGTTCGCTCAAGATTTCTTGAGTGACAATTTTTTGGCCTTCAAAACGTTGTCGCGATCGAATGGTGGAGTTGAAACTCCAGTCTCTGCCCTGTACGGGCGTCGTACCAGTAATCTGAGTTACTGTTTCTGCTATGAATCCATTGCCTTGGGATTGCCAAGATACAAGTTCTGTGCGGTAATTCAGTTGGGGGTAGCGCTGCCAGAATTGGGTGAGGGTTTTTTCCATGCTTTGACGATTTAAGCCGTCAGAATGGGTAAAATTCGGACTGTAGAACTGCATCACAGCCGGAACGTTGTGGTTATTCGCGGCGGTATCTATTTGCGCTAAAGTGTTTTTCAGTTCTCCAGGTGCGGTGTCGGGAGTTGCTGCTTGGGCGCTTGGATACCCAGCTGATAACGCTAGAGTTACCAGAAAAGCCGGGGTAAAATGTCGGGAGAAGCCTTTTAGCAAATTCAGAGGGTTACGCATCGGTAATATTTTGAGAGTTGGTGTTTGGGTCGGTGGGGCTGTGGGGCCATTCGGGCATGGGGTATTGTTCCCCACTTTGTTGCTTTCTGGTCCCTAGCCCCGACGCCATCGCCTCTAGAAAACGAGTATCGCTTTATTGACTTGATGGTAACTGAGAAACAGAATCTCGATCGACAAGCGTCTTCCCCAGAAGGCTCAAGCAAGAGACTGCCGCGACTGCTAATTGCCGCCAGCGGTACGGGAGGGCATCTATTTCCGGCGATTGCTCTTGCAGAACAATTGCCAGATTACCAAATTGAGTGGCTGGGTGTGCCGAACCGCCTGGAAAAACAGCTGGTTCCCTCCCAGTATCCCCTAAACACGATCGCTTTGTCAGGATTCCAACAACGTTTTGGTTTGGATACGCTGCGAATCTTTGGGCGGTTCGCCGGTGCTATTCTTGCCTGTAGGAAGTTGCTAAAGGAGGGTAAATTTGATGGTGTATTCACCACGGGCGGGTATATTGCGGCACCTGCGATTATTGCGGCGCGATCGCTCGGTTTGCCTGCTATTTTGCACGAATCGAATGCGTTGCCCGGTAAAGTGACTCGCTGGTTGAGTCCTTGGTGTAGTATTGTGGCTGTCGGGTTTGAAGTTACGGCTAAGTACTTACCAAGGGCTAAGACAATTTATACTGGTACGCCAGTGCGATCGCAATTCCTCTTACCTCAAAAGCTGGATTTGCCGATTCCAGAGAACGTTCCCCTGATTGTAGTATTTGGTGGCTCTCAGGGTGCCGTTGCCGTCAACAAGATGGTGAGGGAATCTGCGCCTGCCTGGTTTGATGCGGGTGCTTGGATTGTACACCAAACAGGCGATAACGATCCAGATGCCGCCAGTCTTCAACATCCGCAATATATCCAAGTGCCATTTTACGACAATATGGCTGGATTGTTGCAACGCGCTAATTTAGCAATTAGTCGTGCTGGTGCTGGTTCCGTGACAGAATTGACGGTAACGGGAACGCCTGCAATCCTGATTCCTTATCCTTTTGCGGCGGAAGATCATCAATTTTTCAATGCTTCCGTGTTTAAAGATGCGGGTGCGGGATTGGTGTTTCGGCAATCGGAACTAACATCGGAAATATTGTCAGAACAGGTGATAAGTTTGCTGAAATCACCGGAAAAACTGCAAAAACTGGCCGATGCTGCTGCTAATTTGGCAGTGATAGATAGCGCTAAAAAATTGGGTAATTTAGTGCGTCAATTACTGGAAAGTTGATTGATTAGTCATTAGTCATTAGTCATTCTAAAAACTAATGACTAATGACTAGCTAAAATTGTAGTAACCCTTTATGCTGATTTAGAAATACCAGAATATTGGGTAATCGATGTTCTGGGCAAACGGGTAATAGTGTTTCGATTGCAGTCAAATGGAATATATCAGCAGATCTTCCAATCTGTATATACTCAGCACGGTCACAGACCGAGCTTTTTTTATCCCTGTAGGGGCGAACGCGAGTGCGTGCCGGAGGCATTAGATCCAGAGGCGAAAGAAAACTTTTGGACGCAATACTGGCTCAAAGAAGCTTTGAAAGAAAATCCCGACCAACTGGCTAAGGGCCACTTGTCAGCCTATCTGGAAGAAACCTGTTATTGGACAGCTATTACTACAGCACAAAAATTAACCAACTCTGGCTTTACTTGGATGGACTGCTTCCAAATAGCAAGAGCGGCGGCAGCCGAACCGATGAAATTCTTCGCTAAGTATGATTCTAATCGCAGTCGCTTCCATACTTACAGTCAATTAAAACTCAAAACTGCCATTTTAGAAACTATTCGGGCTGGCAGAGAAAAAGAAAAGTATTCTCAGGCAGGGTTGTTGCGAAGTCTCACCAAAACCCTGCTAAAAAAATCTTTAGAAAAAGCAGGCATCCGAGAATCACAATTACCCCAATATCTGCTCGCTTGGCGTTGCTTTAAAGAAATTTACATCCCTACTAAAGCAGCTGGAAGTCAAAAATTGCTATGGCCTGATGCCAAACAACTGGAAGCGATCGCTAATCGCTATAATCAGTTACGTTTGCATTACTCCTTGTCTGAACCGATCGGAACCTCTCAGCTAGAAACCTTGCTTTTAACCTGCGATAAAGCAGTACGGGATAGCACAGCCCCCTCTGTAAGTTCCCTGGATGAGAGCGATATGCAACTGGCCGCACCAGAGGAAGATTTTTGGGGAACAGAATCGCCAGATCGAGAATGGCAGGAAATTAGCTCTATCTTATCACAAACTTTCGCAGCTTTATCGAGTAATGAGCAAAAAATGCTACAACTAGAACCGGGTTTGGGCATCAAGCAAGCTGATATTGGCAAGGCATTTAACCTCAAACAATTTCAAGTTTCCAGACAGTTGGATAGAACCAAAAGAGTGTTTGTGAAAGCGGTAGCCCAATGGAGTAAGGAACAGCTTAACATTAACCTTATTCCTCAGCAAATTGAAGCGATCGCCAACCAAATAGATGAATGGCTGGAATGGTATTGCAAATCCTTATTGTCTGAAATTTTCCAGACAACTCTGTTTCAAAATTTCTACCCAGAGGTGGAACTTTTACGGCTCTACTACGGTCAAAATAATTCAAAGGAAGCAGTGGCTAACCAAATCGGAATTTCTCCTTTGCTGGTAAACGAAAAAGTGATGCGTGTAAAGCAGAATTTATCTGATAAATTGCAAAGTGAAGTGCAAGTAAACCTACCAGTTGAGCTAAATTCACTTAAATCAGCAGAACAGCGTATCCCCAGCTTGGTAGAGGCTTGGTTAAAAAATGCACATTATGCAGCTTTTGAAATAGAACGGAGGTAGAAAAATGTTTAGTGTAGATGAAATGCGTGTAGCATATCTAAACCAGCTATGTTTAGAATTTTCCGAAACAGACCGGGAACAAGCATGGCGGCTTTCACAAAATTACTCAAATGACGCAGCAAGATGGAATGCTTATCTAAACCATTTGTGTTTGAATGTATTAATTCCTTGGATTCAAGAGGAGTCTGATTCACCAATCCCTCCGAAAGTATGGCCTAGTCGCGAAGCTTTGCCTAGTATCTGGGAAATAGTAAATGGCACTGTGGTAACGTTAGGCGAAACGCGCATTGCATTAATTCCAAGCGAAGCAATTGACCGATCGGAATTTGGCGTACTATCTGAATGGGTCGATCTGACCAGTTGGGCGGCAGACTATTATTTAGCGGTGCAGGTAAATCCAGACGATCTGTGGCTGCAAGTGTGGGGATTTACAACTCATTCGCAGCTAAAAAGCCAAGGCTATTATGACAGATTTGACCGCAGTTATACGCTAGAGGGAGATGATTTAATTGAAAATCTTAATGCTTTGTGGGTATCGCTAGAACTTTGTAGCAATGAAAAAGCAGCACTGGCGGAAATACAGAGTTTGTCTGGAAAGGAAGCGGAGGATATAGTACAGGAACTAAGTCAGGTATCCGATCGTTCTCCTCGCTTGGAAGTTGAGTTTGAAAAATGGGCAGCCTTGTTGGAAAATCATACATATCGGCAGCAGTTGTATGATGCGCGACTAAAACAGTCTCAAGCTTTGGTTTTTAATTCAGGAGCGAAAACTTTCACTCAAGTTTCGCGAAGTTTGGTAAACTTAAGCCAATGGTTTGAAAATATGTTTGAGGCAGGTTGGCAAGCATTTGAAGAAGTTTTAGGGACAGGACAATCGAATTTGGCTTTTTCTATGAGAAGCGGTTCCCCATTGAGAGAGGATGATACTAACAAGGAAGCTACTATCAAAGCTTCGATCGAGCAAGCGTACAACGGGAAAACCGAACATCAGCGCAAACAAGCGGCTGAACGATTGGGCAAAATTGGTAGTGGAGATCTCAAAGCGTTAGGACAGCTTAACGAAGTTATTGCCGCTTTAATTCATCTGATTCGCACGACTAATGATGAGGAAACCCGGTGGACGGCGGCTGAGAGTTTGTGGACGATCGATCCAGGTAATCGCGCCGCTGGGGTGAAAAGGGCGATCGATTTGGGGATGCAGTTAGAGGGTCACTCTGTAGCGCTGCTGGTGGCGATTTTGGAAAAAGCAGGGGGGAATGTAGCTGTACTGCTGCGGGTGTATCCCATGAAGAATCAGGTGTATTTGCCGTCTAATCTGGAATTAGTTGTGCTTGATGAAGAGGGGGAAACTTTTCTGGATGCAGTAGCGCGAAGTGCGGATAACTTCATTCAGCTTAAGTTTGGCGGATCGAGAGCCGAACGTTTTAGTGTCAGAGTAGGATTGGGAGATGCTGCAATTATAGAGGATTTTGTCATCTAGAACACTAATTGAGCAATCCCAGAAACCCGGTTTCTTTAAGAAACCGGGTTTTTCATGTTTGTGCGATCGCATTTTGCCCTCAAATTCAACCTGGGAACGACGTTTTGAGTCGCCGCCCAAAATTTTTAGTATCCCCTGCACTCATCTGCATTTTTTTCCAAAGCTATCCAGACAGATAAGCAGACAGACAATTACACCGATTCAATAGCTTAGGAGGGATAACTAATGAATACTAAAACTACAGTTAAAGTTGCGATCGCTCTTTTATCCAGCGTTGTATTATTCGCACCTACTGCTGCACTTGCTGGTCGCTTTACCGACCAAGTGCGATCGCAACTCATTCAAGCGGCTGCCGCACTTGGATTGACGGGCTACCAGCTAAGTCACAATCCCTATATTAACAGACTGGGCGACAATAGTTCAAGCCCGATCGTTCTGAATCTGCGTGGAGGCACATCCTATGCAATGGTAGGTGTTTGCGATGAAGATTGCAGCGATATCGATTTGGAAATTTACGATTCTAATGGCAATTTGGTTGACTCTGATACTACGGGTAACGACACACCAGTTGTTACGGTGACACCGCGTTGGACCGATCGATTTTACATCAAAGTTAATATGGCTAGCTGTTCGACCTCGCCATGTTACTACGGAGTTGGAGTTTTTGGCAGATAGCTTAATAAAAATTAGCTAGACATAATAGAAACCCGGTTTTTCCAAGAGAAGATCGGAGCCTAACGACTGAAGTCGCGGCTATACGAACTAAGTCCGCCTACGCGGACTAATGATTTATATCTTACCAACCTGCTCGAACCCAGTTCGTTAGTTAAAAAATATTACAACTTAAGTGATATTGTTAGATTCTATACACCGCCTGTCACTAAGAGCAGTATATTCTTGCTAACGGGTTTTCTCGATCGCACGCATGACCAAGTTAGCAGTTCTGAGGCTGGGTGAAGGTAACTTCGAGCAAGGTTTTCCGGTGATTCTCCAAATCGGGGAGGAAGGTGCGCGTCCTTCTACCGAGATCTCCGGTAAGTTACCGCCTGCGATTAAAATACCAGAACAGTACGACGAATGGCGATCGAGTTATCGCAGTTTGGGATTGCGTTTGCGACTGGAAAAGCCAAAAGCTCAAGAAACCAACGTTTCCGTTACCCAAGCTTGCAATGAAGCAGCGCTTCTTTTGAGGGATAGTCTCAATAACTGGCTGAATTCCGAGTCGTTTCGATCGCTCAAAGAAGGATTTCTGAAAAAATTACAGCCTGATGAAATTATTCAGCTAATTATTCAAACTGAAGATATTCAATTGCAGCGACTCCCTTGGCATTTGTGGGAGTTATTGATAGAAGATTATCCTAAAGCTGAAATTGCTTTAAGCGCACCGGAATACGATCGCATCACCCCTGCTAAACAAACACCAGACGCAGTTAAGATTTTAGCGATTCTGGGAAATAGCGAGGGAATCGATATCCAGGAAGATAAAGGTTTGTTGTCACGTTTACCGGGTGCGGAAATAACCTTTCTGGTAGAACCGAAACGTCAGGAACTCACAGAACAGTTGTGGGAACAAGGGTGGGATATTTTATTTTTTGCCGGTCACAGTCAAACAGAAGGCGAATCGGGAATAATTTATATCAATAAAACCGATAGTTTAACTGTTGGGGAATTAAAACTCGCACTTAGGAAAGCGATCGAACGCGGTTTGCGTTTAGCTATCTTCAATTCCTGCGATGGTTTGGGATTGGGACGGGATTTGGCAGATTTGCAGATTCCCCAAATTATTGTCATGCGAGAACCCGTGCCTGACAAGGTGGCGCAGGAGTTTTTGAAGTATTTTCTCCAAGCATTTGCGAAGGGGGAATCTTTGTATTTGGCGGTGCGAGAAGCGCGGGAAAGATTGCAGGGAATTGAAGATAAATTTCCCTGTGCGACATGGTTGCCATTAATTTGTCAAAATCCAGCTTATCCGCCTCCTACTTGGCAAGAATTGGGGGGGATTTGTGCCGATATTAGCCAACAAGTTATTCCCACTTGTCCTTATCGAGGATTGTTTGCTTTTCGGGAAGAAGATGCGCCGTTTTTCTTCGGAAGAGAAGCGTTTGCAGAACAATTGGTGACAGCGGTACAGAGGAAGCGTTTGGTAGGAGTAATTGGTGCTTCTGGTAGCGGTAAATCTTCGGTAGTTTTCGCGGGTTTGATGCCAAAATTGCGATCGCAAGGTAACTGGTTAATTGTGTCATGTCGTCCGAGCGATCGTCCGTTTCGTTCCTTAGCTGCTGCCATTATACCGCAACTCGAACCTCAACTTAGCGAAACAGACCAATTAGTAGAAAGTAATAAGCTGGCGGCGGCTTTGGATTCGCAAGATTTGCGGTTGTCGGATGTTATAGGGCGCATTTTGCAGAAAGGTTCTAATCAAGTTCAGTTGTTATTGGCAATCGACCAATTTGAAGAACTTTATACGCTTTGCCACAATCGCCGAGAATGGCAGCGATTTTTAGATAGTTTGTTGGCAGCAATTCAAGGAATTCCGCAACTGAAAATTGTGTTAACTTTACGAGCGGATTTTTTAGGACAAGCTTTATCTTACCGCCCGTTTGCTGATGCTTTGCAGGATGCGGATGTGAAACTTGGCCCGATGAATCGGGCAGAATTGTATCGGGCGATCGCGCAACCTGCTCAAAAAGTGGGGATGCTGATTGAGGAGGGTTTGACGGAACGTATTTTAGACGCGGTGGAGGGGGAACCGGGAAATTTGCCGCTGCTGGAATTTGCCTTGACTTTGCTGTGGGAAAAACCGAGAAATGGCCGTCTCAATCATGCGGCTTATAAGGAAATTGGCGGGGTGGAGTCGGCTTTGGCACTGCACGCTCAGCAGGTTTATGATAAGCTCAATCCGAAAGAGCAACGAATTGCCAAGCGGATTTTTCTGGAATTAACTCAGTTGGGGACGGGTACGGAAGATACTCGCCGCCAGGTACTTAAGCAAGATTTGTTGGGTATGGGAGGCCCAGAAACCGAGTTTTTTGACGAAAATAATTCGTTACAACGTGCAGATTCGGTTAAAAACCCGGTTTCTTTAGCTTTGGTGGAATCGGTGATTCAGCAATTAGCGGCGGCTAAGTTGGTGGTGACAAGCGAGTTGGTGCAGGGTTTGACTCCGACGGCGGCGGTGGATGTTGTCCATGAGGCGCTAATCCGCCATTGGCCGCTGTTGCGGCGGTGGGTGGAGGAAAATCGCGAAAAGTTGCTTCGTCAGCGGGCGATCGAGGCGGCGGCGAAGGAGTGGCAGGAGAGGGGTGAGCCTGAAGAGTTGGCTTATTTGCTGCAAGGGCCAAAGTTAGCGGAGGCGGAGAATTTTTTGGACTCCGCAACTGAGGGGGTTTCGCTGTCGAGTCTGGCGAGGGATTACATTATTGTCAGTCAGGCGGCGCGCGATCGCCTGTTTAAGCAAGAGGAGGAGAGGCGATCGCGGGAGTTGCAGCAGGAAAGGAGGGCGAAAATTGCGGCACAGAAGGCGGCGGGGGCTGCGATCGCATCCCTTCTCGTTATTGTGGTTTCTGGGGGGTTTGCTTGGTGGCAAAGGCAACAATCTCTGCGAATTATTCAAGATGTTTCTGCGGGGATTGATGTGGGCACGCCGCAACTTCTTGCTATTTTACCTGATTTTTTAAGCATTGCTGATGGCCATAGAAATGGGGGGGATATTGAGCGATCGCTTTCCTATTATCGTAAAATTTTAACTGAGGCGGATAAATTGCTTAAACCGTCACCGAATGAGTCGGTGAAGTTGCAGCCGCAAGAGCGACAAAAATTGCAAGATATTTCAGTGAAAGCTGAAAAGTCATTGGTTGAAGCGATTCAAAAATATCGGTTGCCACAGTTGGAGGAACAGTTAAAAAATGGTCAAATCGGCAAATTACTTGATAACACTTCTTTACTAAGTTATGAAAAGCAATACACAGAAGGAGCGCTCCGTACTACTTATGCAATTCTCATGCGAGAATTGGGAGCGAAGGCAGATTTGAATGATGATGGCGAGTTGAAAACGCCTGAAGAGGCAGAGTATCTACCCTGCGAAACCTTGAAAGCCATTGATGCTTTATGGCGGAAGTGGACTCAGAACCACTGTGGTTGGTACGATAAAAAATCCGCTTATAAAGCTTCTCAGTGTAAAGAGTTAGATGAGCTAACTCTCACCAGTAAGATATTAATTGTACCGCCTTATGATTCGGCAATTAATCGTCTTAATACCTGTAAAGTTGTTAACTCGCCTGCTAATCCCAACTCTTAACATAGTCTAATTACCTTAAGGAACACAATTATGAACAGATGGAAATTTCACAGCAATACTAAGCGCTTGATTATGGCTTTAGCCAGCTTACTTACGTTAATTGTGATTGTGATGACAGGTGTTCGCAGCTATGCTATTACACCAGATGGCGCTTACATTGGCAAAATTGAAGGAACAGGATTAACTATCGGTGTGGGCGATAATCGCCGAAACCCCGCGAGTGTAGAACAGAAATTGCAGCGGAATACAATTTTATATGTTCCAGGTGGAAATAAGCCTTGGGCTCACCTCGGTTTCTTTCAGGATGCGCCTTTAGATAGTTCAGGATTATTAGTAAAAGCTGGGCCTTCTCCAACTCCTTCAGAATGGAGTTTTCCCTGTAGTGCTAAAGGTCGATTTACAATTACTTGGAAAAAAGGGAGTGACAGGGGATGTGAACCAGAGGGAGTTCAATTGCAAAGAAGTAGTAGTAATAGAAGTGGGTTGCTAAATAATAATCTTCAAGCTTCTCAAAAACTGTTAGCTCAAGCTCAAGATGAGGTTACGGTTGTACCAACTCCGGGAGAAAGTATCATTCAAACTGCTGATAGTGTTACTGGTATCAACGTTAATGTATTAGTAGGAGATGTGCGGGTTAAATCAGCTAAAAATCCCGACGGTAGGCTGGTTAAAGCTGGAGAAAGATATGATTATCCTCAAGATACGATTACACCGTTCGATCCGAATCCGATTCTGAACTCTCCTGAGATGCAGGATTTTTTGAATCCTAATAATTGGTCATCTCCTGGCATTTCCGATAGAATAATCGGTGGAATAGTTGGACACTTAAGAGAATTACGAACAGCTTTGGCTCAATCTCAACAATCTGTAGCCTCTAATTTAGGTAATAATAATCTCGCTCAAAAGCCTATCAGAATAGGTCAATGTACAGTTACTACATCTCCTCCAGACCCTAGTCCTAGCCAAACTTACATGATAATAGTTTCTGTACCTTTACCCTACACACTACACAGGTGGAAGCAATATTATTAGTGGTTCTGTTAGAGGTACGGACGAGTATCTCGCTTATTTTTCAAATGAGATAAATACTAATACTGGCGATCAAGTTGTGCATACAGTTCCTGGAGGAGAAGCATCTGTGAGGGATACAATCACATTGACTAGCCCTCCTGAATGTGTTGGTACTGGTACGATAGAGATTATATTCTGATGGAAAATTAGATTTTAATAAACTGGAATAATAAATGAAACCCCTTAAAATCGACTTAATTTACTGGCATTTGTTGGCGTAAAATTAAACTTCAATAATAGACAACCTACAAGCCTTCAAGACAAACTGGAAGGTAATAAAATTAGTGGCAGTGGAATCTGTGGTAGTGTAAATATGCCTTTTACAATGACACGATAGCGATAGTAATTTACTACATAACTCAACGCAAACCATCATGCCCTACAGTCAATTCACCACCATCACCAAAGTAAAAGAAGCCTTCAATTTAACCACAGTAGAAGGAATCAGATTTCTCCCGGCAATTGCCCCCATCCCACCCAGTACAGTCTTAAAAACCCTACTAGAAACCAACATACCTTGGGCGATCGCCACTAGCACCGAAAAATCTCGATCTGAAGCGATTATTAACCCCGTATTGCTAGAGGTTCACCGCATTTTTAATCAACAAATCGGCGTGTTTTCTGGAGAGGAATTTAACGTCGATACCACACTTGGACTGAATGGCGTTTGCGATTTTTTGATTAGCCGTTCACCCGAACAGCTAGACATTGAAGCACCAGCAATTATTGTGGTAGAAGCTAAGAAAGAAGACCTGAAAGTTGGTTTGGGTCAATGTATTGCGGAGATGGTAGCCGCACAGAAGTTCAATGAAAACAAGGGGCGATCTATTAAAGTTATCTACGGTATCGTTTCCAGTGGAACACAGTGGCGCTTTCTCAAACTAGAGGGGACTACAGTAACAATTGATTTTACCGATTATCCACTACCGCCAGTGGAGCAAATTTTGGGATTTTTGGTTTGGATGGTAAGGGAAGGGTAAGAAATGTCGCAGAACTTTAGTACAATACCGATAAAGTTGTTAACTGGCCTGCTAAATCAAAGCCCAAAACTGTAATCTACTATGGAGAAAAACACCCAAAAAGAAGAATTTAGCTATGCCTACATTTACGCTATTACATCAGCCGCAGGTTACGCATTGCAAAGAACCCATACACCCTTAGATCAAATTGGCATTGATTTAATTATTACAGGCGATCGCAGTCCAGGAATATTGCGATTACCTCAGCTTTTAGTCCAAGTCAAATGCACATCTAGGAACCTAATGGACGATAACTATCTAAGATATCCTCTCAAAGTTAAGAATTATGAAGAATTGAGAAGACCTAATGAAGACCCACCGATAGTTTTGGTAGTAGTTGTAGTTCCAGATGAACCTGATGATTGGTTGCAACAATCGCAAAACGAGTTATGCTTAAAATACTGTGGCTATTGGATATCTCTAGCAGGCCAACCTGCCACAGCCAATGACCAAACTGTGACTGTGCGAATACCTCGCCAAAACTTATTTGGTGTTCAATCTCTCACAAACATGATGCAACGTATCAGTAACCGAGAAAATTTATGAAAAGGCCAATCAAAGTTAAAGTAATTGTCAATGATTTAGAGGCTCTGAAATCAATTAAACCAGAACAAGCGATCGCCTATTTACAGTCTAAAGGTTGGCAAAAAGAGCATGAAAAACCCAATATTTCATCAATTTGGGGTTATCAAAAACCGGATGGAGAGCAATTTCAAATCGTAATTCCACATAACATGGATATTACTGGCTATCCTGTTTCTATGAGTTTTATGTTGGAAACTTTAGCTAGTATTTATGA
>CASBRD010000388.1 GCA_949128025.1 Oscillatoriales cyanobacterium PMM_0008
CACTGACCACTGACAACTGACAACTGACAACTGACAACTGACAACTGACAACTGACAACTGACAACTGACAACTGACCAACGACCAATCAGAAAATATGCAGTTTGCCAAACGTTTAGATCCCCTGCAATTTAATGTTTTCGCGGATATGGATCGGGCGAAGGCAAAAGCGCTAGCAGCGGGTAAGCAGTTAATAGATCTGTCGCTGGGGTCTTCGGATTTGCCAGCCGCAACCCACGTTGTCGATGCGATCGCTCAATCCCTAAAAGACCCCAGCACCCACGGCTACTTACTGTTTCGCGGCACAAAAGATTTTCGAGTTGCTGCGGCTAACTGGTATACCCAAAAATTCGGGGTTCCGGTTGACCCAGAAACGGAAGTGCTGCCCCTGATTGGTTCCCAGGAAGGAACAGCCCATTTACCCCTAGCAGTTCTCAATCCGGGGGATTTTGCCTTGCTGCAAGATCCGGGTTATCCTTCCCATATGGGAGGCGTTTACTTAGCCAGCGGTCAGATCTACCCAATGCCTCTGCGGGCAGAAAATGAGTTTTTGCCTGTGTTTGAGGAAGTACCAGCCGCAGTTTTAGCGCAGGCGCGAATGATGGTGCTGAGCTATCCCCACAATCCTACTACCGCGATCGCACCTTTATCTTTTTTCCAAAAAGCAGTCGCCTTTTGTCAGAAACACAACCTGGTGCTAGTTCACGATTTTCCCTACGCCGATTTGGTGTTTGAAGACACCAAGGCACATTCAATTCTGGAAGCAGATCCCGAAAAAACTGTTTCGATCGAGTTCTTCACTCTTTCCAAGTCTTACAGCATGGGCGGTTTTCGGATCGGTTACGCTATTGGAAATGCCGAAGTTATTCAAGCGTTGCGGCTGGTGAAAGCGGCAGTTGATTTCAACCAGTACCGTGGTATTTTGAATGGTGCGATCGCAGCCCTCAATGGCCCTCAAGAAGGAGTCAAAGCCGCCGTTGCCACTTTCCGCTTGAGGCGCGATGCCTTTATCAACGCTTTACATCGCATTGGCTGGCAAGTGCCAACACCAGTCGCCACCATGTACGTCTGGGCTAAATTACCCCAACCTTGGGCTACCAATTCGATCGGATTTTGCACCCAGCTAGTAGAAACAACGGGAGTAGCCGCTTCACCCGGTGCAGGCTTTGGCAACATCGGCGAAGGCTACGTCCGCTTTGCCTTGGTACACGAACCACCAATCTTAGAAGCTGCCGTTGAAAGAATCGCTAAGTTCCTTTCTCCGTAATAACATGGGTCTTGCAAACTAATAATTTTTCGTATTCTTCAGAGAATCTTTGCCTAAAGTCGAATAGAAATTTTAGGACTTACGCATTTGATTTGACACCCACTACTGTAGGGGCAATTCATGAATTGCCCCTACATCTAGAGGTAAAAGCGCCAACAAAAGCGTAAGTCCTAAATTTATTTTTTCTACCAATTCATGAATTTTCCATAAAGGTATCGCTTAATTAGCAGTATTGCTTATGTATTGTCCTAATATTACTCTCTAGGGAATTTCCCTCGCTGGCGTGACAGCTTTTCACGCTAGTGCTATAGAACAATAAAAATAATGCTGAAAATGCAGCAAATCCCCCTTGCTCACTCAGGAGAGCAAATTTTGACTGGTCGTATTTTACTGGTTGAAGACCACGAAGTAAATCGCCGCTTGCTGAGCGACTATCTCAGCTACCTGGGATACCAGGTTCTCTGCCTTGCCGAAGGGTCTACCTTTTTTGAGGCTATGTCCCACTTCCAACCTCACTTGGTTTTGCTAGACATGAAATTACCAGGTATTGATGGGTATACTCTACTCCAACAAATCCAACAGAAGCCAGACTGGCAGGAGGTGCCGGTGATAGTCGTTTCAGCGTATGCTTTTAAGGCTGACCAACAACGCGCCCTAAATTTGGGAGCAAAAAGGTACTTCGTCAAACCTGTGAATCTTTCTTATTTGCGGCTGGCGATTCAAGAAGAATTGCGCGATTTGAGAACATAAATAACCTTTCGTTTTTCTCTAGTTATTAGGCGTCTTTTCTTGGCGGCAAGTTTTTCTCCAATCTGCGATAGATTCTGCATAGAGTCTCTAACTTCGTCCATTTTAGCCTCAATTTGTGCCACTAACAGATTCACTGTTTGCAGGTTATTGAGGGTTTGATTCAAGGCTTCCCGATATTGAGTTTCAAGATTTTCTGAAGTCATGGATGCAACCCGGTTTGTGTGAGATCAAGCGGCAAAGGCTTCAAAAGTAATAGGCTCTTAGTTTTAATTTAAACTCTAGTTCTTGAAAAATAGTGTTTGCTAGTCATAATTTCATTTTTCCTGGTTATCTAGTTATAAAAAATTAATAATTTTTGATTAATTGCATTGCAATTGCTTTATTAAACTTATTATTTAAGTATTTACACTTAAAAATTTAATCGGCTTTTTAAGTATTTTATAATTTAGATCGGTAATTTCTAATCACAAGCTTTAATACTGTTGATGCAAACACATAAACCAATATTTGTCAATGCTATATTTAGCAGTTTTGCAATACTGAGGGAAACACTAAAGTTAGATGCAACTGATAACTTGCAGTAGTCTCAATAACAAGGAGACTCTGTCTCCCAAGCCTCATGACCAGGTTCAACCTGGTCACGAGAATATAGAGGCTCTGCCTCTTGTTGACATTGATGCAAGTTATCAAATGCAAAACTCAAGGACATAAAGAATTCTTAGAGCCTATCTAAAAAATTTTGTCAGAGAAGACAATACCTTCGCTGCTCTTTCGTTTTATAGCAACCGCCTTGGCGGTTAAGCCATAAATCTGGGGTAGGGGCTAGGGGCGAAGCATTCGGGCATATAATTTATTGGTTAAAACCGAAGATTTACTACCCGAATGCTAATGCCTCCGGCACGCTACGCGAACGCCCCTACTGTCAAGAGTCGCCTTGGCGGTTGCTATACTATGCTATTTGAGCAGAGTCGCAGAGGGACGGAGGGGCTCCAAGAGAAAAGAAATAAAAATGTTCTTATTATGAACAAAAGCATAACAACTCCTCATAGCCGAAATGGCGAAGGTATTGAGAAGAAAAACCGGGCTTCGTGGGCAACTTTGGGATGTTTCGGGTAGGCTCTGGTGTCTTTTGTCGTTATCTTCATCTAAACTTTGCACAAAAAGCACAGAAAGTTTACCTATTGCCCTTGCCGTACTCCTAGAATGGACGAAGTGAAAGAAACAAATGCCCAGTTCAAACTCCTGGGATGTTCGGTAATAAAGCATGAGGGTAGCACTACTGCTAGAGAGTCTAAGAAATTATCACTTCGGTCTTGTGCCCGGAATCACAACCAGCCTAGACTCCTCAAGAGAATAATGAAATAGACAACCTGGCGAATAGTGACAATATTTAGAGCAGACCATCAACTAAGAAACTTTGAGGAGAAATCAAAAATGCTACAAACTATTAAACGTATTGCTATCGGCGCTTCAATGGTTGCCAGTGCCAGCGTTCTAGCTACCGCCCCAGCCTTTGCCGCATCCCTCACCGGGGCCACAATTGGCGGAACGGCAGCTAGTGATTATTTGGTGTATGGTGTGTCCGGGAATAAGACCGTTGTTATTCCAAATACTCCGGCCAACGTTCAATCCGTGTTGGACGGTAACGCTGGCAGTCCCACTGGCAACGTAGAGTTACGCGCTAGTACTGAAAAGGCTACTTTTAGCGGAATTGAATTTTCCAAGAACACTACTTTGAGTGGTAATATTGGTGGCAAGGCGCTCACCCTCAGCAGTTTAACGGCTACAGACTGGTTTGGAGCTGGTATGAATACCGCATACGGCGCGACAAACCTTGCTAACAAGTGGTTTAACGCTTTCATCACCAAAGCTGGTTATGGTGGATTCGTAGGAACTGGTAATGCGGCGAATATGTATAATCTCTTTTTGGGTTCTAAGGGATTCCAAGCAAGCAGCGACCCCAACATCTCCTACGTCAACCAAAATGATAATACTGGCCTAATTAGTATTGGACTGGCAGGTCACTACGATGTAAAAGCTGCCTATGCTAGTAATCCCGTTTTTGCAAGTTTTGCAGCTTTGTTGCCAAATGGATTCCAAGCAAGTGAAGTAGTCAAATACACTTACAATGGCGTGACTGACTATCTTTACAGCTTCAATGCTACTAATTCGGGTCTGGTTGCAGCAGACGATGGAAAGTCTCACAATGGCAACTACGAAGTCACTATTGCTGGCGTTCCGACTGCAAAAGTGCCAGAACCTTCTACTATGCTTGGTTTAATGGCTGTAGGTGGTTTGTTTGCCGCTACCAAGCGCAAGTCCGCAAAAACTGCATAATTACCAGTTCTCCGCAAAGTCATAAGCTTAGAAACCCGGTTTTTTCCAAAAAACCGGGTTTCTGTCCTGGGTCGGAAATACCTACCCCACAAGCTGAAAGTCCTTTCGTATGATGGTGATAGACAAACTTTCCTGAATCTGTCGTGACCATTTCTACGATCGCACTATCTCTAATCAAAGACCCGGAACGCCTGGAAGGTCGCCTCAAGGAAATACCTCCTGCACCTGGTGTATATTTTATGAAGGATGAGAGCGATCGCATCCTCTACATCGGTAAATCGAAAAAATTGCGATCGCGTCTGCGTTCCTACTTCCGCGACTCCAAAGACCTCAGTCCCCGCATTGCCTTAATGGTAAAGCAGGTAGCCGAGATAGAATTCATCGTCACCGATACCGAAGCGGAAGCCCTAGCATTAGAAGCCAACCTTGTCAAGCAGCACCAACCTTACTTCAATGTCCTGCTTAAAGATGACAAGAAATATCCCTACGTCCTGATTACCTGGTCGGAAGACTATCCGCGCATTTTCCTCACCCGCAATCGGAGACTGGGTAAGAAACAAGACAAGTATTACGGCCCTTACACCGATGCTGGTATTTTACGTCAAACCTTACATATAATCAAACGCATATTTCCATTGCGTCAACGTCCTCAACCCCTATTTAAAGACCGTCCTTGTCTAAATTACGACCTGGGGCGCTGTCCTGGCGTATGTCAGCAGCTGATTTCGTCAGAAGAATATCGCAAAATCGTACAAAAAGTGGCAATGGTTTTCCAAGGTCGCAGTCAAGAACTGATTGACATCCTGACGGCGCAGATGGAACAGGCGGCAATTGCGCTAAACTTTGAAACGGCAGCGCGTATCCGCGACCAAATTAGTGGATTGAAGTCTCTGACAGCCGACCAAAAAGTCTCCCTGCCCGATGATACCGTGTCGCGGGATGCGATCGCACTTGCCGCCGACGATCGACACGCCTGCATTCAATTATTCCAGATTCGCAGCGGACGTTTGGTGGGGAGGTTGGGATTTGTTGCAGATGCACAATCTGCAACACCAGGAGAGATTTTGCAGCGGGTATTGGAGGAACATTATCAAAATGCCGAACCTGTGGAAATTCCTGCTGATATTCTAGTCCAACACGAATTGCCAGAAAGCGAAATATTGGCGGATTTTTTAACGGAGTTAAAAGGTCGTAAAGTTACTATTTTAGCTCCGCAGCGGCAAAGCAAAGCTGATTTAATTGAAATGGTGGAACGCAATGCTGGGTATGAATTATCTCGTATCCAGCGATTTAGCGATCGCAATTCCCAAGCAATCCAGGATTTAGCCAACATTATCGACTTACCAGACTTACCGCGACGGATAGAAGGTTACGACATTTCCCACATTCAAGGTGCAAATGCCGTAGCATCTCAAGTTGTATTTATTGATGGTTTACCCGCCAAACAACATTATCGACATTATAAGATAAAAAATCCTACCGTTACTGCCGGTCACTCGGATGACTTTGCCAGTCTTGCCGAAGTTATTCGTCGCCGCTTTCGCAAGTATGTAGAAGATCCGCAATTGGAAAGAGTGGGAAATGCAGATTTTCCAGATTTGGTAATGATTGATGGTGGTAAAGGTCAGTTGTCATCAGTTGTGGCAGTTCTGCAAGAAATGAATTTGTTAGAAGATTTGCGAGTGGTAAGTTTAGCAAAACAAAGAGAAGAAATATTTCTGCCTGGGGAATCTTTGCCACTGCAAACAGATCCAGAACAACCAGGGGTTCAACTGTTGCGGCGATTGCGGGATGAGGCGCACCGATTTGCTGTGAGTTTCCACCGACAGCAGCGCAGCGATAAGTTGCGTCGTTCTCGTCTAGATGAGATTACGGGATTGGGATTCGAGCGGCAAAAGCAACTTTTGGCGCATTTTAATTCGATCGATTATATCCGGGAGGCGTCTGTTAAACAGCTAGTGGAAGTTCCTGGAATTGGGCTTCGTTTGGCACAGGAAATATATGATTATTTCCATCCAGCTTAAGGTCGTTTGGATCTTTCGTACTGAGAACAATAAGGAAAGTGGGGAAGTGAATATTTTTTACCACAGATGAACGCAGATGAACACGGATGTAGATCTGGATTTATTGTGATGTATGTAAAATATGTTAAAAGTGAACATATCTGACAATTTTCTTAAGATATCGTGGCTACAAGGTTCTCTTGTTAGAAAATTCAGAGTAGCCAGAGTTAAGGGTTTGCTAATCTCTAGATAACACTATTTGCCACTTTTAGGCTATCAATCGATAATGAACATCAACAAACTGCCACCAAAACAGGGCCTCTACGATCCACAGTTCGAGCATGATGCGTGCGGTGTCGGGTTTATCGTGCAGATGAAGGGAAAAAAGTCGCACGATATAGTAGAGCAGGGGCTGACGATCCTTTTGAATCTAGACCATCGCGGGGCGTGCGGTTGCGAACCGAATACGGGTGATGGGGCGGGTATTTTGATGCAGGTACCGCACAAGTTTTTGAAGAAGGTGATGCAGGCGGAAGGTATCGTGCTGCCAGAACCGGGCCAGTATGGTGTGGGGGCAATTTATTCCTCGCCCGATCCTGTGACAAGGCAGAAGAGTCGGGAGATTTTTGAACGCATTGCGATCGAAGAAGGTCAGCAGGTGTTAGGCTGGCGCAACGTGCCGACAGACCATTCTTCTTTGGGGGAGACGGCGAAATCGAGCGAACCTTTCATGGAGCAGGTTTTCATCGAGCGTAACCCGGAACTCTCTGATGAGCAAGCTTTCGAGCGGAAGCTGTATATTATCCGCAAACGGGCTTACAATGCTATTCGCGTCACCCAGATAGATGAGCATTGGTATCCATCGAGTCTGTCTTGTCGGACATTGGTTTACAAAGGGATGCTGATGCCAGTGCAGGTAGGACAATATTATCCCGACTTGCACGATCCCGATATGGAAAGCGCGTTAGCGTTGGTGCATTCCCGTTTCAGCACGAATACTTTCCCTAGTTGGGAGCGATCGCATCCCTATCGCTACATCGCCCACAATGGCGAAATCAATACGCTGCGGGGCAATATTAACTGGATGCACGCTAGGGCGTCGCTATTTGAGTCAGAGTTGTTCGGCGATGACCTCAAAAAGATCCAGCCTGTGATTAATGTTAATGGCAGCGACTCTACTATCTTCGATAATGCGCTGGAATTGCTGGTGCTATCGGGCCGATCGCTTCCTCACGCCATCATGATGATGATACCGGAACCGTGGACAGCCCACGAGTCGATGAGCGATGAGAAAAAGGCATTCTACGAATATCATTCCTGTCTGATGGAACCTTGGGACGGGCCAGCTTCGATCGCGTTTACGGATGGGACGATCATGGGTGCGGTACTCGATCGCAACGGTTTGCGTCCATCTCGTTATTACGTGACGAAAGACGACCTCGTAATTGTGGCGTCTGAGGCGGGTGTATTGCCCATCGAACCCGATCGGATCGCTTCTAAGGGTCGCCTCCAACCAGGTCGGATGTTCCTCGTCGATACGGCGGAAGGGCGTATTGTCTCCGATGAAGAAATCAAACACAAGGTGGTCACGGAACATCCTTACCGCGAGTGGATCGACAAATTTATGGTCGAACTCGCGCAATTGAAGGAACCCCAGGGGCAGGAAAATCTGATATCTGAGATTCCTTTGCTTCAGCGGCAAATGGCTTTTGGATATACGTTTGAGGAACTGCGATTGTTGGTAACTCCGATGGCGCGGGATGGGGTGGAGGCTGTTGGCGCAATGGGTGCGGATACCCCGTTGGCGGTTCTTTCCGATCGTCCGAAACTGCTTTACGATTACTTCCAGCAGTTGTTCGCCCAGGTCACGAATCCACCGATCGATTCTATCCGCGAGGAGATTATCACTTCTTCGGAAACAACGATCGGTTCGGAAGGTAATTTGCTCAAACCGAAACCAGAAAGTTGTCATCTGATCGAATTGAAAACGCCAATCATTAGTAATGAGGAATTGGCAAAACTCAAATATATAAATGAGGGCAATTTCAAGTCGATTACTATCCCCATCCTATTCAATCCGAAAGAGGGGGCGAAAGGACTGGAAACGGTGATGGAGGAGGTTTGCGTCAAGGCGAATGACGCGATCGCAGATGGCGTAAACATTATCATCTTGAGCGATCGCGATACGAACAAGGATAACGCCGCCATTCCCGCACTGTTGGCTGTTTCCGGTCTCCATCATCACTTGATTCGCGAAGGTACACGGACGCGAGTTGGAATTGTACTCGAATCCGGCGAACCCCGCGAGGTGCATCATTATGCAACTCTAATTGGCTATGGCTGTGGAGCGATTAATCCGTATCTGGCATTTGAGACGATCGATGATATTATCGGTCAAGGTTTATTGGTTAATGTCGATCGCAAAACCGCCCAGAAAAACTACATCAAGGCGGCAACAAAGGGTGCGATCAAAATCGCTGCCAAAATCGGTATCTCCACACTTCAAAGCTATCGAGGGGCACAGATTTTCGAGGCAGTTGGATTGAACCAATCTGTGATTGACAAATACTTTACCTGGACAGCATCGCGGATCGAAGGCGCAGACCTGGAAGTGATTGCCAAAGAGGCGGTTTTGCGGCACGGTCATGCTTTCCCCGATCGCGAAGTTAACGGTCATACTCTGGATGTGGGTGGCGACTACCAGTGGCGCAAGGACGGCGAAGCGCATCTGTTTAGTCCGCAAACAATCCACGCATTGCAAAAGTCGGTGCGCGAAGGTAGCTACGAGCTTTTCAAGCAATATGCAGCACTGGTAAACGAACAGAACGAGAAGCATTTCACCCTGCGGGGCTTGCTCGAATTCAAACAGCGGGAATCTATCCCCATTGAAGAAGTTGAACCAGTCGAAGCGATCGTCAAACGCTTCAAGACGGGGGCGATGAGTTATGGCTCGATCTCGAAGGAGGCGCATGAAAGTTTGGCGATCGCGATGAACCGGATCGGCGGTAAATCGAATACCGGGGAAGGCGGCGAAGACCCCGATCGCTACACCTGGACGAATGAGTTGGGCGACTCCAAAAACAGCGCGATCAAACAAGTTGCATCCGGTCGTTTCGGTGTCACCAATTTGTATCTTTCCCAAGCGAAAGAACTTCAGATCAAGATGGCGCAAGGTGCGAAACCTGGAGAAGGCGGACAACTTCCTGGCAAAAAGGTATATCCGTGGATTGCCAAAGTGCGTCACTCAACTCCTGGGGTGGGTTTGATTTCACCACCGCCACACCACGATATCTATTCGATCGAGGATCTCGCGGAACTCATCCACGATTTGAAGAATGCCAATCGCGAAGCACGAATTAGCGTCAAACTTGTGTCTGAGGTCGGTGTAGGCACGATCGCAGCTGGTGTTGCCAAAGCCCATGCGGATGTGGTTTTAATTGCAGGCTACGACGGCGGTACAGGGGCTTCTCCTCAGACTTCGATCAAACACGCCGGATTGCCTTGGGAACTGGGCTTAGCGGAGACGCATCAGACGTTGGTTTTGAATAATTTGCGATCGCGCATTGCTGTAGAAGCTGACGGTCAAATGAAGACGGGACGGGATGTTGCGATCGCGGCTTTGCTGGGTGCTGAGGAGTTCGGTTTTGCGACTGCGCCTCTGGTTACCCTGGGCTGCATTATGATGCGCGTGTGCCATCTCAATACCTGTCCGGTGGGGGTCGCTACCCAAGATCCCTATCTGCGGAAGAATTTCACTGGCGATCCCGCCCACACGGTCAACTTTATGAAGTTTATCGCGGCTGAAGTCCGGGAAATCATGGCGCAACTCGGTTTCCGCACGATCAATGAAATGGTGGGACGCACGGATGTTCTGGAACCGAAGAAGGCGGTGGAACATTGGAAGGCGAAGGGACTTGACTTCTCCAAGATCCTTTACCAGCCAGAAGTCGGGCCCGAAGTCGGTCGTTATTGCCAAATGCCGCAGGATCACGGACTTGACAAATCCCTCGACATGACCGTGCTGCTGGATCTTTGTAAAGGTGCGAACGAGAATGGCGAAAAGGTAAAAGCAACTCTACCCATCAGCAATGTCAACCGCGTTGTCGGTACTATTCTGGGGAATGAAATCGCCAAACGCCACTGGTACGGACTACCGGAAGATACTATCCACCTCCACTTCCAAGGCAGTGCGGGACAGAGTTTTGGCGCATTTGTCCCCAAAGGCGTCACCCTCGAATTGGAGGGCGATGGGAATGACTATGTTGGCAAGGGACTCAGCGGTGGCAAGATTATCATCTATCCATCGGCAGCTTCCACTTTTGTGGCGGAAGAAAATGTCATTGTTGGCAATGTGGTTCTCTATGGTGCGACTTCGGGTGAAATTTATATCCGGGGAATAGCAGGCGAACGTTTTGCTGTCCGCAATTCTGGGGTCAATGCCGTTGTGGAAGGTGTGGGCGATCACGCCTGCGAATATATGACTGGCGGTAAAGTTGTTGTCCTTGGTGCAACTGGGCGGAACTTTGCGGCGGGGATGAGTGGCGGTGTTGCCTACATTCTGGATGAGACAGGCGACTTTGCCACACGCTGCAATATGTCGATGGTGGCGCTGGAAAAACTGGAAGATGCCGAGGAAATCAAGGATCTTTACGAGATGATTCAGCAGCACATCGACTACACCAAGAGTGAGAAGGGATCGAAAGTGTTGGCGAACTGGAAGGAGATGGTGCCGAAGTTCGTCAAAGTGATGCCGAAGGACTACAAGAGAGTGTTGCAGGCGATCGAAAATGCGATCGCGGCAGGCTTAAGCGGTGACGATGCACTCACCGCTGCCTTTGAAGAAAACGCTCGCGACCTGGCCCGCATCGGCGGCAGCTAGTAGGAAGAGGGGGGGAGAGAATTTTAGATTTGAGATTTTAGATCTTAGATTTTTGATTTATTTTAAATCTAAAATCTGAAATCTCAAATCTGAAATTTCCTGAAACCTAACCCCCTAGCCCCTAGCTATAGTATGGAAATCAGGAATCCTAAAAGCGGTCATTATGGAAACAAAAACAATTACAATTCGTGTCAATGCCGAGGCTGCCCGTATCTTTGAAGCAGTTCCAGAAGAACAGCGCCGTAAGTTAGAGGCATTCTTCAGCCTGAAACTCAGTGAAGTGGCTCGCCAAAAGAGAAGACTTGAAGAAGTGATGAGCGATATTAGCCACAAAGCACAAGAGCGAGGTTTGACACCAGAAATTAGATGAAGTGATGGTATTAAGTAGGTGGGCGTAAATAAACTGAACTCCAAGAAACCCGGTTTCTCCAAGAAACGCGGTTTCTAAGGGCCTGGAGTTTTACGCCTTATTGTTTGAAAAATGAACTCTTTCAAAAAAATATATCAGACTTCAAAGGAAGGAGAGGACTCATGCGTAAGGTTGATTTAAAAGAAGCAGAAAGTCTGCTGGCAGAACTCATCGAAGAAGCCGCAGAAGGTGAAGATGTTATCATTACTCGAAGTGATGGAGTTTCTTTTAAGATTGTAGTCATCCCGAAAGAAGAACCACGCCCCAAATTTGGGAGTGCGAAAGGTTTAGTTGAGATGTCGGATGATTTTGACGAGCCCTTGGAAGATTTCGAGGCTTATGCACCATGAATCTACTGCTCGACACCCATACTTTCCTTTGGTTTATTGGAGGCAGTGTCAACCTCAGTGACACTGCACGAAACCTCATTGAAACTAAAAGTAACCAACGATTTATGAGTATTGCAAGCCTTTGGGAAATGTCTATCAAAGTCAGCATAGGAAAACTAAAGTTAGCTATGCCTTTTACAGAGTTGGTGACAAGAGAAGTTAATGACAACGCCATAGAAATAATTGGGATATTACCAGAACATTTAGATGCGTTAGCAAAATTAACATTTCATCACAAAGACCCCTTTGACAGACTGATTATCGCGCAAAGTTTAGTGGAGATTATGCCTATAGTTACCATAGATACAGCATTTTTGAATTATCCTATAAATGTACTTTGGTAGTTCAATTAAGTTGTTTTATGTAGTTGCCTTAACAGTTGGCAGCACGCTACGCGATCGCAACGGACGTACTTACGAGTGGATCGGTTGGCGTTCAAATCAGATAATGTTATTGCACTTTGAGCCAGTGTCTCGCAATTCAAAAGCTAAAATGGTGACGGCATAAAATGCGGTGAGCAGTTACAATTATGAAGATTATTGAGCTAAGATTGTGAATAATAGGTAAAGACATAGTGTAAACAAATTGAAATCAAGAGAGAAGCCTAATGACAGCAGTTAAATTTAACGTTCCCTTTGAATCATTGATTGAAGCAATTACATCTTTAGATTTGGAAAAAAAGCGTCAGCTTTTGGAAATTTTAGAGGATTTGTTGTTTGAAGAAGAAGAATCAATCGAGCAAGAACTCCAAGTTATCGCGGAGATTGAAGCAGCTAGGAAGGCATACCAGATGGGAGATTATCAAACTATTCAGGGATATATTGCTAGTCAGTCTAGCAAAAATTTATGAGTTATGCTGTTCTCATCCCCAAACCTGTTCAAAAGCAACTGGATGATTTACCAGAGGATGTGCGTAGTCGAATTGTGGAGAAAATCCTGTCACTTGCGGAACAGCCGCGTCCACTAGGAGTGAAAAAGCTGAAAGGGTTTGAAAAAGAATACCGAGTACGAGTTGGTGAATACCGAATCCGTTATGAAATTAATGACGAAACATCAACTGTCGTAGTTCTCCATTGCAAGCATCGCAAGGACATTTATCGGAAATAGTTGGCGATGTTTCCTAGATTTCTCAAACACCAATAATTGTGTAAAAGTTATTTCAATGGAGAAAGACAAAGACCCAGAATGGCATTTGAACGATCGGCGTACAAGGAAGTGGATGATCCAATGCGTCATTTGCCAGACAATAGGCTACCATGCAGACGCTCCTGAAAAATTCTTCGGTCGTTACCATTTGGTTAAACATTTTAAACCAATGACCGTTGATTCCAGTGGTGTTTGTGATGATTGTAGGAAACATCAAGGATGAAGCCGATCGCAGAGGAGACAGGGATATCGCATAAACTGGCCCCTACTATACAATACCGATCGCACCGCCCATGATATAACACACCCTACAAAATCTAAAATCTAAAAATCTAGCATCGGTTGAGACACGACTATGGGAAAACCAACTGGCTTTATCGAATTTCTGCGGGAAGCGCCATCGGAACTAGCACCGCTCGATCGCATTCGCAACTGGGACGAATTCCACGTACATATGCCGGAAGACAACCTTCGCACCCAAGGCGCACGGTGTATGGACTGTGGCATTCCATTTTGCCACACAGGTACGCTGATTAGCGGCATGGCGAGCGGTTGTCCGATCAACAACCTTATCCCCGAATGGAATGACCTCGTATATCGCGGTCTGTGGCGCGAGGCACTCGATCGCCTCCACAAAACCAACAATTTCCCCGAATTCACTGGTCGCGTCTGCCCTGCCCCCTGCGAAGGCTCTTGCGTACTCGGCATCAACAACCCGCCAGTTACGATTAAAAACATAGAGTATTCGATTATCGAAAAAGGCTGGTCAGAAGGCTGGATAAACCCAGAACCGCCAACTAAGCGCACCGGGAAAAAAGTCGCCATCATCGGCTCTGGCCCTGCGGGTCTTTCAGCCGCCGCCCAACTGAACAAAGCCGGACATTGGGTGACTGTATATGAAAGGGCCGATCGGCCCGGTGGCTTGCTCATGTATGGTATCCCAAACATGAAGTTGGACAAGGAAGAGGTCGTCCTGCGCCGCCTCAACGTCCTCGAAGAAGAAGGCGTCAAGTTCGTCTGCAACACAGAAGTCGGCAAAGACCTCCCCGTTGAAAATCTGCTCAAAGAATTCGACGCCGCAGTCCTCTGTACAGGCGCTACCAAACCCCGCGACCTGACTATCGAAGGACGCGAATTGAAAGGCATTTACTTCGCGATGGACTTCCTCACTGCGAATACCCAGGCGATTCTAGACAAGACTCAGAACGGCAACTTTATCTCTGCCGAAGGTAAGGATGTCGTTATCATCGGTGGCGGCGACACGGGTACTGACTGCGTGGGCACTTCCTTGCGCCACGGCTGCAAAAGCCTCGTGCAGCTGGAAATCTTGCCTAAACCGCCTTCGGAACGGGCTGCTAACAATCCTTGGCCTGAATGGCCGAAGGTTTACAAGATGGACTACGGCCAAGAAGAAGCGGCGGCGAAGTTCGGGGAAGATCCGCGTGGCTATCTCACCACCGCAACGAAGTTCGAGGGCGACGAAAACGGCAATGTGAAAGCTGTCCACACGGTGCAGGTGGACTGGGAGAAAAACGACAAAGGCCAGTTTATTCCGAAGCACATCCCTGGCACCGAAAAAGTCCTGCCCGCACAGATCGTCCTACTAGCGATGGGCTTCCTCGGCCCCGAACAACCCCTGCTTGATGCCCTGGGTGTCGATCGCGACGCACGCAACAACGTCAAAGCTGACTACGGCAAATACTCTACCAGCATCCCTGGGGTCTTCGCTGCTGGCGATTGCCGTCGAGGTCAGAGCTTGGTTGTCTGGGCCTTCAACGAAGGTCGCGGGGCCGCTCGCGAGTGCGACCTCTACCTGATGGGCAACACCGACCTGCCTTGAGGGAAATTGTAGGCTAGGAATCCCGCACCATAATCGAATGGTTCTTTTGGGCTAAATATGCTGTAGTAGCACGGCATAATTAAAACCTTGGTATAACCGACATATTGATGATGCTGTGCTACTACAAGAATGAACAGGAGTGAACATTAGCATAATAATTCCTCTAGACCCATTTGGTGCGGGAGTATAGTGTTTCCATTTGAGATGTAAACAATGGTAGGTTGGGTTAGACGCGGTAATTAACTTAATAATGCTCACAGATACGTCTTTGACTGCGTCGTAACCCAACATTCACTATTAAATATGTGTTCGCGACTCATTTGAAAACGCTATATAGGATTGATTGTTATTCGCACCAGGCCAAAAATATCACCGGAAAAGTCAGGTTAACAACCTATGGTAGAGAAGGTAATGGTAAGTTGTCAGATTCCTCAAGACTGGCAGGAAAAGATTGCGCGTCTGGCTGCGGAAAGGAAAAAAGAGCCAAGTCTGATCATTTACGAAGCGATCGCACAATACTTGGGTGAAAATGTCGAAACCACTGACAGTCGCCTTAATGCCTTGGAAACAGATGTAGCTCAACTTGGCACCACAGTCAATACCTTACAGCAACGATTGCATACAGCGGCTTCCATCATGACCGCCTCTTATGCTGCATCAGGAAGACCACCCCAAAAGCTTCAGAAGGAAGAACCCCTAGCCGATGAAGACGAGTCAGAGGATGAACCTGATGAAATTCTCTATGGTTTTCTTCCACCAGAAGAAAGACCATTCAGCTAAGATAACTGATTAGCCTATAAAACCTGTAACTATTCTTACCAGCGTTGATGGTAGTTATCAGCGAGAGGCGATCGGTCCTTAAAACCTCCTACTCCCTTCGGGCCAGAAGATTATCTATGATTCTTTTTCCCCTCTGCCCCTCTGCCCCTCTGCCCCTCTGCTGCTTCATACAAATTCTTTGAGCGGGACAGGAGTAAACTCTTTAAGCGCCTTGAAATACTATCATCGACATCCCAACGCCTTCCCGATCGATTACCTCAACGACCTGCGAGGAGAAATTGTCGCCTGCTCTTATCTTGCCATCAACAACCTCAACCGCGACTTCATTGGCACCAAAGGGTTTTCTGTGGTGTTTCAACGTTCGGAAATTGGGGAAGTAGAACGACGTTTTCCCTTCTTCAAACCTTATCTAGATCGAGCGCTACAGCCCACCTGCAACGCTTTCTACCTCAATCCCCTGCTGCTGGTGGAAGGCTCCCGTGTCGATCCGCATATCGATCGGTCCCTGCGGTCTTACTGCAAAACAATTGAGCCTCCCCTCGTGGTCAGCGTTCTTTACGTGCAAGTCCCCCCCAATCTAGAAGGCGGAGAACTGGTGCTGCGCCGCCACAAACAGCAAGTCGGGCAGATTAAGCCACAAGTTAACACACTGCTCTATTTTCAAGGCGACCTCACCCATTCCGTCAATGCCGTTAAAACTGCTGGAACTCGTCTGAGTTTGGTCTGCGAACAATACAGCCTGACCGAAACCGAACTGCAAGATATTCCAACATTCACAGTCGAATCTAGGGCAGTAAAAGCAAAAGGTCGGTAGGCTATACTCAGCACGGTCACAGACCGAGCTTTTTTATCCCTGTAGGGGCGAAGCATTCCGTCCAAGATCTTTGGTTTCAACCAACAAATTATTCACGGAATACTTCGCCCATTTATGTCCGTGCGAAGTATAACAGTTTAAAGCGGTTATTTGTCCCTACGGTACTGCCGATCTAAAAGGTTAATACCGTTGGACAATCCTTTTACTTTTGCTCTGCATCTTCCCTTACCACCTCAGCCTTTATTTCAATAATATCCGGAGCAGGAGGTAGAGCAGCATTTTGGTGCGGTTCTAGGGGCTGACTTGCTTTAATATCGGCAATTTTATCTTGGACTTGTCCAGCCATATCTTGAGCCCTTTCTTTAACTTGTCCAGCCATATCTTGAGCCCTTTCTTTGACTTGCCCAGCCACATCTTGAGCTTTATCTTTGACTTGTCCAGCCACATCTTGAGCTTTATCTTTGGCTTGTCCAGCCATCTGTTTAGCTTTGTCTTGGAATTGTCCGGCCACATTTTGAGCGCCGCGCCTCATCGCCTCCAATTCAGTCTGAGTTTTGTTATAGTCTTCATGGATAAATTCTGCTGCTTGACTAACCTTTTGATTTAATCCCTCCGCATAATATTGAGGATTTTGAACAACTGAATCTGGCACAAGCAACCGTTTGCTACCGATACTGGAAATATCTGTAAGCGCCAGCAGATAGATCCCATCCAATACCCCACGCCAACCGCTAGAAGAAAATAAGTAATTTATCACAGCACCAGTTTGGGGAACTAATAAATAGTCCACCACCTTACCAGCCTTATCACCAGCTTTCGTCCAAACTTCATGACCGATCAGAGAAAATACTTGCTCAGATTTTTCTGGATCGGCAAATTCCTCGGCATTGAAGTTCACCATGATGCTGTCAGCACCAATTGATTCAATTCGATCCCAAATAAACGATCGTTTTTTGCCACCCAAAAATCCCGACTTACAGGTAAACCCTTCTACTCGGTGAGCTTTAGGATTTAGCCACAAATAATCTACTCGGCCCAGTTCTTCCGCCGTGCGGCGATCCAGCACCAACTGATTGAGTAAGTCACTCTGCCTGATAACGGATTGTTGCATACTCATAATTTAACTCCTACTTACTTTCAATAATAGTTGCAATGTTCTTTGAATTAGGATTATAGGTAAACTATATCTGCTATTCTAACCTACCCTTCTCGAATGGCTATACCTAGCGCCAGCTACGGCTACCCACGATAAACGCCACCACCTGCCACAGCCGCCAACCAAAATATAGCTAGGGACTAGGGGCTAGGGGAAGAAGGGTTTAGAATCAAGGGTTTCAGGGATTAAGAACGTCCTAATTGACTCATCGGTTGCTATAATACCCTAAAATGCGCTATCTCAAAAAAATCTGTCGCTATTTAGTGTTTTCCACTTTATCAATTTTGACTGTCCTCACCATCGGTTACTTCACTCCCACAAAATGGTGTAATTCTTCCCAGTCAAACTGCCACTTTACTATCTGCGTCTCTAACACGGGAATCCACACGAATATTGTGGTTCCCGTTAAGAATGATATCTTTGATTGGAAAATATATCTAAAGATAGATGACATTAAAAATAACTCAGAAACTAACTATAACTATTTAAGTTTTGGTTGGGGAGATAGAGCCTTTTATCTGACTACTCCTACCTTGGCAGATCTAAATCTTATGACTACCTTCAATGCCTTATTTCTCCCAACTCCTTCTGTCATGGACGTACAATGGTATCAAGTTATTCCCAATCATATTGAAAGAAGATGTGTAGGCGTCAGTCAGACTGATTATCTTAATTTAATGAAATTTATTAACGATTCATTCCAACTGGATGATCGGGGTAGAAAAATCCGAATTAGTCAGGGTTACTCATCTCACAGTAGCTTTTATGAAGCAAAAGGAAGTTATTCCATATTGAGAAATTGTAATTCTTGGACAGCAGAAGGTTTGCAAAAAGCTAATGTAAACACTCCTCTCTGGACTGGACTTTCATCTGGTATTATGATCCATTTAAAAAACAGTTGTGAATGCAGTCAATAAGCGATCGATCCAATTAGCCATTAGCTCTATTTCAAGAATAGATAGACTCTGACTATCGCTTTATGAGTCTTCATCTATCCTTTTTCCTTTGCGACTGGTTAGGTAAGTCTCTGACTCTTTGAATACTTCTTCTTTATTTGCATCTGGCTGGCGCTTTTCCTGTTCCTTCTTTATTACTGCATCTGGGTCTCCTTTGTCCAGCAAAATTTGAATTTTTGGCCCCGAACTCCCCAGACGAAAGATCATCCCATCTACCACCTGACGCTGAGCGATCGGTTCATTATCCACATAAGTTCCATTAGCCCCAAAATTAATTATTTCCCACTCAGTACCATTGTTCCATAGCTCAACATGATTGCGAGACACCACAGAACTGAAAATTATGATGTCATTATCTTTTGACCGACCAATCCGAATCACTGATTCAGGCCCGAAAGTCCAACTTTGAACCGGGGTAGACTGGCTAGGATGCAGCAGAGTTAGGGTAATCACATCTATTAGATCTAAAAATAGTTATGTGTATAACTGTTACGATCGCTAGTCGCTCACCTCTAGCATATCAATTAAAAAAACTACCGGCAATTCCTCTGGTTAAGTACGACATTGCGATAACTATTGGCTCCAAGCTTATTTATTTACCCGCTGGGTGGGAATTTCGATCGCAAACTCAGTTCCCTGTCCCGGTGCTGAAAAACACTTCAAGTGACCACCGTGTTTTTCAATCACAATCTGATAGCTAATAGACAAACCTAAACCAGTACCTTTACCTGGTGGCTTCGTTGTATAAAAAGGATCGAACAACTTCTTAAGTACTACCTCCGTCATTCCTGGCCCGTTGTCGGCAAACCGGATGGTCACCCAATCGCCGTTTAGCACTTCAGTGCGAATTCGGATCGTACCGACACGGTGTTCGACTTCACTCCCTGACTGCGGAATGTTTTGTGGGCCTTGAAGCCTTTCGCTCTCATCCAAAGCGTCAACAGCATTACTTAATATATTCATAAACACCTGGTTGATCTGCCCAGCATAACAGTCCACAGGTGGTAGGTCGCCGTACTCCTTAATCACCAAAATACCCGGATGTCCAGCCCTTGGCTTGAGTCGATTCTGCAAGATCAGCAGAGTGCTATCAATTCCCTCGTGAAGGTCAACCGGCTTCATCTCAGCCTGATCCAGCCGCGAAAAGTTCCGCAGGGACAGAACAATCTGGCGGATGCGTTCTACCCCCAACTGCATCGAAGCCAACAACTTAGGCAAATCTTCCAGCAAAAAATTAAGATCGATCGCGTCAGCCTGCGCTTGAATTGCCGGAATCGGCTGGGTATAGTGTTGCTGGTAGAGGTGAACCAAGTGCAGCAAATCTCGGACATATTGACTGGCATAGGGTAGATTACCGTGGATGAAGCTGACCGGATTATTAATTTCGTGAGCCACACCAGCAACCAGCTGTCCCAGACTAGACATCTTTTCAGTCTGAATCAGTTGGGTTTGAGTACGTTGTAATTCGTGCAGCGCAAGTTCCAGCTGGTTCGCTTGTTCTCTTAATTGCGCTTCCGATTGCCGCAATGCTTCTTCTACCTGCTGGCGCTTGGCGATGTCCTCTTTGAGAAGCAGATTAGCTGCTTGTAGTTCGGCAGTTCGTTTGTCAACCTGTCTTTTTAAGTCGTCGTGAGCCTTTTGCAGTTCCTCCTCCGCCTTGACACGATAAGCAATCTGCTTCTGCAATTGTTGGTTAGCGGTTCTTAATTCCGTCGTGCGATCGTCTACCGCTTGCTGTAACGCCTCAATAACGCCGTACATTTCCGTTGGATCTAGCACTTGCAGCAGACTGGTTTGGGACACAACACCCAGCAATTCCCCCTGATGACCTGCCACAACCAAGCGCCGCACGTGCCGCCGTTGCATCTCCTGGTGGGCGACCCAAAGCGATTCATTAGGCCCCAGACAAAATAACGGCGTACTCATTACCTCTTGCGCCTGCAACTTCGATAAGTTCAGCTCTAGCGCCTGAAACTTCACCACATCTCCCTCAGTGACAATCCCCACAGGTATCAGGAAATTCTGTCGTCCGAGACTTTTTCGAGAATCGCGATCGCTCAATACCGAGTCCTGAATGGCCTTTTCCTCAGTCCTGAGATCTTGTTCCTCCATCCTGGCAATCACCACGCAGCTAACCCGATACTCTGCCATCAACTGAGCTAAATTCAGCACGGAGGCAGTCATTGGCGCATGAATGACTTGAGCTGACATCACGTCTGCTACAGACCACAATCGAGTCAGCAGATTGGCGGGTTGCATCGATGCACGAATGCTTCCCGGCGTCAGCATCCCTACGATCTGACCTGACCCGTCTAAAATTGGCAGGTGGCGAATGCGATGCTGACGAAAGATTGAGAGGGCACTGAATATATCGTCAGCATCGGATTGGCTCAGAGTAATCACTGGATGGCTCATTACGTCGGCCACCTTCAGAGTTTTTAAGTCCATTCCGCCAGCGGTCAGCCTAACGATATCCCGTTCTGTAAATATGCCGACTAACTCTGACCCTTCGATCGCTAAAACACAGCTGGCTCGTTTTAACCTCTCTTGGAAAGATTCGCTAGTTTCCTCGACTTCCAGCAACGGATTTTCCTCCCGCACTGGACAACTGCTTCTCACCTGCGCCATTAGATGCAGAACCTCTATTAGAGGAGTATCGGGAGGGACGGACAGGGTGTGAGGATTGATGGCATTTTTGAGGGTAAGCGAATAGACAGGTTGGCCGTTTAGGTGCATAGCGATTAAATTGTGTGATGATTTCTACATCACAGCATTAATGCAGTCAATTGTATGCTGTTATACTGCACAGGGCTATAAACTTGGTTAAACCATTGTCCGCCTCATTGACCGCTGCCAATGTTTTACCTGTTTTAGCTAACAGAGTTTTCATGCAGTTATAGCCACAGTCAGATATGTTAGGACAGTATTGACCGCTCAAACCAACGAAAGTACTGTGTTTGTACGGCATCCGTTGCACGGCATCCGTTGCACTTTGCGATAATTTCAAATCGCGCTTCATCTCTGTGAAAATCAGGTATCGAGTTGGGTGACGTCATCTCGATCTTCGGATCTGGGATGGATCAAAGTGTCTCTTGATTTATCAGGTTTCGACTCGGCGGGGGATTGTTTGGGAGGAATTGTTTTTTGCCCATCGTTAACGCTGGATGTTCCCAGTAAAATTTGAATTTGAGGGCCAGAGCGAGCTAAACGAATCATGGCTCCATCTCGGATAGGAGCTTCATTGATGCGTTTACCTTCCACATAGGTACCATTGGCACCTAAATTCACAATTTCCCAGTTACAACCATGACGCCGCAGCTCTACGTGGTGCCGCGAAACTACGGCACTATAAAGGATGACGTTGTTATCAGTAGCTCGCCCAATCCGAATCACCGATTCTTGATCGAAAGTCCAACTTTGAATCGGGATCGACTGAAGTGGATGTAGCAGGTTTAGGGTAATCACATTGGCAGCGTCAATTGATTTTGGATGTAAGTAGGCCAGGATTTTGGCATTTTACTGCCCACAAGGGGAGTATAGCTAGGGGCTAGAGGCTAGGGGCTAGGGTTTCAGGAATTGATAATGTCCTAACCGACGAAAGCGGTTGCTGTATTTACCAGCAGCTTAAGTAAAATCGACTAAGAAATCTGAAACAGGAATGTAACCAGGTCTCCTTTACCCAGGGCAATGCGATCGCCTGGACGCAATCGGTGCCGGTTGCCCTTTGGCAGGGCTGTGTGGTTAACGTAAGTGCCGTTTGAACTCCCGATATCTTCAATATAGTAGGCATCTCCCTCCACCCTAATATCGGCGTGTACGCGGGAAACCACCTCCGAATTGGGAAAACCCGAAACGTCTATATCCGGCGGAATCTGATCGTTGGGCTTACCTATATGAATAATCGATAGATTTTGAGGCAGCTCGATTTCCGTCTTGGTTTGGAGGTGCAGAAGCTTTGCCGTCTGCTGCTGCAATCGAGTTTGAGAGGCGACTCCTGCGGTTGGCGATCCTGGGGTGACGCTGGGGCTTGGAGCCTGAGCAGATACGCTGTTGACGCTTGGCGGCGGCGGTGGAGACTCAGGGGCCTCCGGTTGGACGCTGGGATTTTCTGGAACAGACGCTTGAGAACTACTGACCAAAGGTAATGGTTCAATCAAAGGCTCAGGTGGTATTAAGTCTGGCACAGATACTTGCTGTGTTGGTGCAACCGCCATAGTAGCAGGCGCTGCTGTTTGTTCTTCACCTTTAACACCGGCAGCTTCCTGCAAGTTAAAGCCACACTGGCCGCAGAAGCTGGCGTCTGTCTGGACTGACGTACCGCAGTTAGGGCAATTGGTTGTGGTCGGTAACGGTGTGTAACAGGCTTCGCACTGAACAGCTCCGTCGGGATTTTGGTGATTGCAGTTTGGGCAAACAATCATGAAGTTTTCTCTTGGGTCGAGATTGTCGTAGATGAGTTATGTTGAGACGGGGGTGCTACCCGATCGCATCTTAATAATTTTCTCTTGACTGTGAGGCCACCAGGTTGAGATTTCCAAGGGCCGACTCATCTAGTAGCCACCAAAGTTCTCCTTGGGGCCTAATGAGCCGAGATGGGTAGGTCATGTCATCACCTACAGGGGCGAAAACCTGAGCCAACGCAGATTGTTTATTGGCACCTAGAGCAATGAATATGACACAGCGGGCTTGGTTAATCAGGGGTACGGTGAGGGTAAGGCGGGGCTGGCCATATGAGTTACCGACTGCGACAAGTCGATCGCGAACTTGCAACGCTTCTGTATGTGGAAACAGTGAAGCTGTATGTCCATCATCACCCATTCCCAGCAAAACAATATCAAAAACTGGAAATTCTCCTGCCCCAGTCTTAAAAAACTCTCCCAGTTCGGCTTCGTACTTCTGGGCGTCAAGCGCTGGGTCGGCTGCATCGGTGGGCATTGGATGGATATTGCCAGCTGGAATATCCACTTTATCCAACCAAGCTCGTCGAGCCATCCCTTGATTGCTGTCGGGATGCGACCGGGGCACGTAACGTTCATCACCCCAAAATACGTGGATTTTTGACCAAGGTAGGTTTTCTTTTGCCATCGCTTCATACAGTGCTTTGGGTGTGCTACCGCCAGCGAGGACGATCGTACACTGACCCCGATCTCCTATAGCTGTATTAATTTTGTCTAGGACAAGTTGGAGCGATCGCGCGATCGAGGCCGCACCAGAGGGTAGCACTTCAACGTTTCTGCCCATTACTTGCTGCACCTAATAACTTTCCTAGTTTCACAGTAAAGCATATATCGGTTGAGAAACAGTCAGGGTTGACTCCCCCCGGCTGAAGCCGGGAGGATGCCAAAAGGATACAAAGCATCCTTTTGGCCGATCGGAGCTTAACTCTCTGGGGGGCTTTCAACTTTGATATCAAATCCGTC
>CASBRD010000389.1 GCA_949128025.1 Oscillatoriales cyanobacterium PMM_0008
ATACAAGAGGCTAACTAATTGTGTTTTAGATTTAAAATATAAGCCACCGACTTAAATCAGGAGAAACCTCACCCCCCCCAACCCCCCTCTCCTCTGGAGGAGAGGGGGGTTGGGGGGGTGAGGTTTCTCCTGATTTAAGTCGGTAGCTAATATTTTAAATCTAAAACACTATTAGTTAGCCTCTTGTATTTTTGGTTTATTCAATTCCGAGCATTTAGCTTGCGCGTTTTCATAGGCGTCCTTATAGTCCTTGCCGCCCAACATTATATCGCCGTAATATTCATAAGGCATAGAACCGTAGACGGGAAGCGGCTCATCTTCTGGATAATCTTCCTTAGCTTCTTCTAGCGCTGCTTGAAGTTGCTTAGCGTTCAGCCTTTGTGCTGGAAAGTAGTACAGTTCTTCAGGTTTTTTGTTTAGGTATGGCATTGTAGGATCGACAATACAATGATCGAGTTCGATCCAGCTATACTCAATGGGTTTGTACGGCTTTCCTGGAAAAACTAAAAAACCTTGAATATACATCGAGCCTGGAGTTGACAATGCTGCATGATAAGCATTGTCAAAGCAGTTTACTTCATTGCTTTCGATGCGTTTAGCAATTTCTATTGAGAGAGCCGCATCCAATGGTTTGTTCATATCTGTTGCATTAACCGTCGCACTCATACTATGTTAACTTAAGATGCGATCGACTGCCAGCCGAAACTCTCCTGCATATCAGGATACCAAGATTTTGGGGCCGATCGCACACAAGTACGACAGCAGACGTTGACGCTAGCCCACTAATAACACTGAAATCACCTTTTTGGATCGATCGTTTTGGTGATGTCACCTCCTTGTCCTTTAATGTACCTTAGAATTGTAAGCATAAGCGGTCAGGAATTTCAGTTATGAACGAAAATTTAGAACGACAAGACAACCAATTTAAGGCGGGAATTAACGAATCTACAACAGACCCTGTAAGTTCAACGCAGGTGGAAACCAAAATAACGGAAGTGGTGACCGAGGAGGAGACAGAACAAAAATTTCGCGTTGAAGAGTTAAAGATTAGCGGCGATACCCTGGTTGCCAAGGTAAGAGAACTGATTCATCAAGGCAATATTCGTCGCATCATTATCAAGAATGAAGAAGGACGAACACTGATAGAAATACCTCTAACTGTCGGTGTAGTTGGAGGAGTGATTGGTGCGGCGATGTTTCCCGTTATTGCGGCTATTGGCGCGATCGGTGCAGTTGTGGCGCATCTTACACTTGTGGTAGAAAGAAAGGAATAATAAGTAGGTCGGCGCAAATAGATCATTCTTGGTACGTTGTTGCGCTTTAGCGCTAAAGCGCAACAACGTACCAAATAAAGAAAATTTACGTTTCGTTACATAGCTTGGTTTTAGAAATTGAATCAATGGAACGATGAAGAGTTTGATAACGTAACGATAATGTAGTCATTGGACTGATTTCTCCACAATATTTGAAGTTCATGTGTGGGAAAGTGCGCGAGCTATAATTAAAGAAATGGAAAAGAGATAAATTCATGGTTGAAACAATTCAAGCTCAAAATATAATCCTGCACGACTTAGTTGAAAAATTTGGCTTGGAGCGCAATGGCGACGAGCAATTCTTCCGGGAATGGCAAGATAATTTGCCGGAATTGACGGATTTTGAAAAGCAAGCTCTAGACGAGGTAAAAGGCGACTATATTCACTTGTCGGAGTATCCAATACTGGAACCGATCGTCAAAATGGTCGTGCTTTCTCCGTTGTTGAGACTAGCAGGTTTTTATCGTGCGCCATTTTACGTAAGCGCTGAAAAGGAGGTGAGAATTGTATCGGAAGATGAAGGAACTATTGTGACGGGACGCCTCGATTTGCTGGTTTTTACTCCCCAGTTTTGGATACTGGTAATTGAGGCGAAAAAGGCACAATTTTCTCTGGAAGCAGGTATACCGCAAGCACTGGCATATATGCTGGGTAATCCTAATTCTGAAAAACCTGGATTTGGATTTGTCACGAATGGCATTAATTTTATTTTCTTGAAACTGACCAAACAAGGCAAGCCGAAGTATGCTCAGTCATATCCGTTTGCACTCCAGCGCGGGGATGACTTGTATACTGTCTTGAAAGTGTTAAAGCGCTTCAGTCAATTGCTTAGAGAGTAAGGGATAATTGCGATCGATTTTTTGAAAGATCGATCGCACTATCACACTTCAGCTATCGCCATTGATTGTTCATTTCGGCTTTTTTGGCTAAAATATAATTATCTCCTTTAGGAAACAGCAATGACCAGTACACCAAACAACGAACCAACACTAACAAATGTAATCGAAAAGTTGAACAAACTATCCACTGATGTTGATAAGCTATCGACTCATGTTGATAAGCTATCGACTCATGTTGAAAAGTTCAATGACCGATTTACCAACTACCAGCAAGCAACTCAATGGGTGGTTCAACTTGCCTTTACTTTGATTGCTAGCGCCACTATTACAATAATTATCACGGCGGTTCTACGGAGGTGATCGAAAAGTAGGAAAAAGATTGGATTTTTGTTCGTGCGATCGCGATATCGCGCCTAGCGTTCCGTAGGAATTCACACTCTCACTTTCATCAATTACTTGCAACTGAATTGTCTTTAACCAGAGGAAATGCGCGATCGCATAGAATTCATTTGAAAGTAGCGTTGGCGCAGCCTGCCGTAGGCATTCGCACTTCGATGAATTCCCAAACTCGATCGCATTTCGATTAATTCCACGTAAGCGATAATGCTACGCATCGCTGGCGCGAACGCACTTTCTCATTTATGCGCGTTGGCGCAGCCTGTTGTAGGCATATCGCAAAACGTACCGTAAATAATCCCATCCCTCTCTCATCGATCAGTTGCAACTAAATTTGGCAAAAAATACCAAAAATGCCATAATAGTCAGGTGAAGTTGATATTGCTTGTCATAAGGTACTAAGCAAAGATGGCTATTCAAACCGTAATTTCCGAACATATTGAAATAACTCCTGGTGTGTGCGGTGGTAAACCGCGTATTGCCGGACATCGAATTAAAGTGCAGGATGTTGTTATTTGGCACGAACGAATGGGAATGTCTCCTGATGAAATTGTGTATCATTATCCAAGTATTACCTTGGCTGATGTGTATGCTGCTTTGGCGTATTATCACGACCATATCCAAGAAATCCGACAACAGATTGATGAAGGGGAAGCTTTTGCAAGAGAGTTGCAGGCTAAAACTCCGTCTATACTTCAACAAAAATTAAGGAATCGAAATGTCACAAACGATTCGATTTCATTTGGATGAGAATGTTAATGGTGCGATCGCAGATGGTCTACGACGGCGTGGTCTTGATGTAACAACCACGCCAGAAGAAGGACTGATTGGCGCTGACGATGAGGAACAATTGGCATTTTTAATTTTAATATGGGAGTGTCTTGAACCAGAGGAAATGTGCGATCGCGTAGAATTTCTTTGAAAGTAGCGATCGCACTTCGATTAATTCCCAAACCCGATCGCATTTCGATTAATCCCCAAACGCGATCGCACTTTTTCATTTAGGCGCGTTGGCGCAGCCTGCCGTAGGCATATCGCGTAGCTGACTAACGGCATATCGCAAAGCGTACCGTAGATAATCGCACTCCCCTTTCATCAATCACTTGCAACCAAATTCAAAACTTTCTGTTGCTGTTTGCGTTTCAGCAGGGAACGGACACCGAAAGCACCAAATGCTAATAAACCTAATGTAGAAGAAGGTTCAGGAACTGATTTAGGGCTAGCAATTTTGTAAGCATGGTTGTCACTTTCAAATGCAATCCCGCTCGAATCGATAACCACCTTGTCAAAAAATTCTCCAGCTTCAGCAAACAAATTAACGTAAGCATCGTATCCAAGACCAACTCCAATGATTGAAGCTATATCTGTATCACTGAAAGATTGAACAAGAGTATCGCCGTTGTAGAAAGCGATGCTATTGTCAGAGCCAAACGATCCCCAATGTAAGCCGAAGTAATCAAGTTTCTGAGCGAAATTGATAGTAACAGGACGGTTTCCTAACTCGTTCCCAAATGGAGCAACTGTGAGGTATTTTGTTGCATCATCACCAGGCGCAGCATATCTACTGTCTGCGTTGCCTGAAACTACGGCTGGGCCAGAACCAGGAGCAGAGTAAACAACTGGGCCTGATGTAGGCGCACCTGACTCGAAATCGATTGTCGTTACTCCAGGTACGCTGGAGAATTGCCCTTGTCCAGGAACAGGTGTGCCTCCGATAGAAAATGTAATAGCTCTGACCGGATTAGCGAAGAGGGTAAAAATTGCAGTTCCAACAATAGTTATTGATAACTTTTTCATAGTCATAGAGTTTGATGCTCCAAAAACAATGTGGATAGTAGGGATATTTGGAAACGCGATCGCACATCCTCACAGAAAGCCGATCGCACACACTCCTTAACCTTGGGTTAATTGACAGCAAAGATACTTGTGTCAACCCCTGCTAACCTCTTCTATGGAAAACGCCAAACTTTTTACGCAAATCTCGAAACTTTTTTTTCAGAGCCACGTAAAAGTAAAGTTTTATAACAAATCAGGTGTAAATGCGTAAAAACTTGGCGCTAAACCATAAGAACAAGTAGAGGTTCACCCATAGCCTTATCGGAAGTGTCCTACAGAAAATCCCAAACAAACAAGGAGAGTGAGATGGTTGCCCCACCAGGCGATGATTTCGATCGGCAACTTCAGAAACTAGCAATAGAAGCTCAACAGCACCCGCCCCAGAGCAGTCAACGGCTGCAAACATTAAATAAACTGATAAATGAAATTTGGCAATCAAAGCAGCTTGGTCATCCCCAAAGCGGGTTATGGCTACCTAATGTTTACGAAGACCTTTATAACGAAGCCCGCCAGCGAACCATGCTAGAAATTTGCCAAAATATAGACAAATACAAACCACAATATCCCGTCATGGCGTGGGTGAATTCATTGCTGCGATATCAATTTATTGCTGTTGTCAACGACTATAACAACAACAGAATAATCTCCCTTCCATCCCTCGACGATTTAGAGAGATTTGCATCACAGGAAGACCCCCTTGACGACGCCCTTTTGGTGCGGCGATTTCTCCAAGACGACCCCGAAAATCTTTTGCAAGCTGAATCTATCAGAGGCCGTCCCGATGTGACATTTAAAATTTTAGCATGGGCAAGATTTGTAGAAGACTATTCCTGGGATGAACTTTCCAAAAACTTGGGAATTTCACCTCAGACTCTTTGTAGTTTTTTCAATCGAAATTTGCGTAATTTAATGCCTTATTTGAATAGATATTTACAGTAATAGTTGACAAAGAGGTTGGAAAAGAGATAATTATGAGTAAAGTAACAGAAAATTTGACATTCGCAGTACCCCTATCTTTTGAAGCCCATTCGATCGCCCAACAGTGCTGCAAACACCAACCATCACCTCAAAAAGCCAAACAGGTTTATCTCAATACATTAGCCGTGTACGCCGTTGATTTTTACCTTCGCTGCCAGGGATTTGACACCAATTGGTGTCAAAGTGATAGCCGCAATCCGGTAATGCTGAAATTCATCGATGTTGCCGATTTGAATATAAAATATCTAGGCAAATTAGAATGTCGTCCCGTCTTACCAGATGCAGAAGTTTGCCACATTCCCCCCGATGTTTGGGAAAACAGGATTGGCTATGTTGCGGTGCGGCTAAACCAATCTTTGAAAGAAGCGACGCTGTTGGGATTCACGGAAAAACCAGCCAAAGAAATCCACCTCAGCCAACTGCAATCTTTAGAAAAATTTACAGAGTTTTTGTGTCAAAAACGACAATCTGAACCTGTAAATCTGAGACAATGGTTTTCAGGGATAATTGAGGCTGGTTGGCAGGCGATCGAGCAGCTTTTAAGCATAGAAAAAGTCGAACTGGCATATATGTTTAGAGACGCCGTGAATATTACGCTGGGTCAGCAGATTGACTTAGGAATGGAACTCGGCGAACAGTCCCTGGCGTTGGTAGTTATGCTGCCGCCAGAACCAGATTCAGAAGTAGATATTCGGGTGCAGGTGCATCCGATGAAAGGTCAAACTTTTTTGCCGCCGGGAGTGAAGTTGATGGTAATGGATGAATCGGGAGAAACAGTTCTTGACACGGAATCGAGGGAGGCGGATAATTTTATTCAGTTACATTTCAGTGCTGAATTAGAAGAACGTTTCACCGTCGCCGTGGCGCTGGGAGAAACGAGTGTGAAGCAAGACTTTGTGATTTGATTTCCTCGTATTTCCTCGTTCCCAGGCTCCAGCCTGGGAACGTACACCCAGAGGCTCTGCCTCATGGTATGAAAGCCCAACCACATAGCCCGCCTGGAGGTTAAAGCCCAACCACATAGCCCGCCTGGGGTTCAAACCCCAGGCGGGCGTGGGCGACTCTTCTCTACCAGTCCTCTTCAGAGGACTTTCGCTATTAGCCTGGGGTTTGAACCCCAGGCGGGCTATGTGGTTAGGTTTAAACCCCAGGCGGGCTATGTGGTTGGGTTCAAACCCCAGGCGGGCGTAGACGACACGGATTAATTCGCTTTTCTCTAAACATTTATGTTCCTTAATCCACAGCGCAGAAATCTCCAAGGACGCTCTTTCAGAGGTGAAAACCTCTCCAATACCGATTTCTCTTATTCAAACATCCAAGGTGCAGATTTTACTAATGCGAATCTCACAAATGCTAACTTCAGCCACGCTCAAGCAGGACTCCCACTTAA
>CASBRD010000390.1 GCA_949128025.1 Oscillatoriales cyanobacterium PMM_0008
CAAAAAACACAATGCGATCGCTTGTTAAAACTCCAGGTAGTACGGAAACGAAACTCAAGTGGTATGCTTATTTATTTCTGCTTGAAGAATTCATTGCGGAAGCAGATGCGATGATCGACGGGCCATCAGCTTTTGGTAATCCAGTTTTACGATTGTCCGAGGGTGATTGGGAAATGGTAATAGATACGATGTTAAACCCGCCTGAACCTTCAGAGAGTTTAATTGCCTTAGTTAAAGAATGTCGTGCTTTCCAAAAGTGAGCCATTGTGAGTTGGATTATCTCTCCATTAGATACTATAGGACGTACTGCTAGTAGTCTTAGAAAAGACCCTTTTAACTCTGGAAACGCAGAACTAGATCGTTATTTAAAACAATATGCGCTGAAAACCGATCTTAACGGAATTAGCAAAACTTTTGTCGCTTTTCCAATTCAAGAAAGTCAGATAATAGCTTGCTATTATTTTGAACCCCAGGCGGGCTTTCAACACTTCCCCTTATCTACGTGCGGCGAATTGACGAGGCTCGGCGATTCTATCGCTTTTACACTCCCAACGGAAGAGAAGAAGTCCTTTATCCTTTACAACCTGATTACCCAAAAAGGACTAACTGAACTGGAAGCATTTTTACATAAATTATTTTGAGAAGCGATCGGGCCGAAACTACTTTTGTGTTTTGATAGGCAGTGCGATCGCCAACTCCGTTCCCTCCCCCAGTTCCGAAATAACCTCGATTTTACCCCTGTGCTTTTCAATAATTTGATAAGAAATAGATAGTCCTAAACCAGTGCCTTTACCCATCGGCTTTGTCGTGAAAAATGGATCGAATAGCTTGTTTTTAATCTCTGGCGGAATTCCAGGGCCATTATCCGAAATTCCCACGCGAACATAGTTATAATCCACCATTTCCGTCTGAATTATAATCTGAGGTTTGGTCATTTGTCCAGCCTCCTTTACCAATGACTTTTGACCAATGACCAATGACTCTTCCAACGCATCGATCGCATTAGCGATAATATTCATAAATACCTGGTTTAGCTGATCTGGGTAACACTCAACCAGAGGCAAATCTCCATACTTTCTAATCACCTCAATGTCTCGCTTTAAACGATTATTCAGAATCAACAGCGTATTTTCAATCCCTTCATGAATATCCACTGGTTTCATATCAGCTTCATCAAGGCGCGAAAAATTACGCAAAGATAGAACAATTTGCCGTATCCGTTCTGTCCCCATCTTCATAGAAGACAGTATTTTGGATAAATCCTCTATAATAAATTCCAGATCGATCGCTTCAATTTTGTCTTGAATAGCCGAAGTTGGATTGGGGTAATTTTGCTGATAGAGATTGACTAAATCAAGCAGATCTTTAGTATAACTTTTAGTGTATTCAATATTACCGTAGATGAAGTTTACCGGATTGTTAATTTCATGGGCAATACCAGCAACTAACTGTCCCAAACTAGACATTTTTTCACTTTGAATCAGTTGAGATTGAGTTTGTTTGAGTTCTTCGAGTGTTTGCTGTAGTTCCTGGGTACGCTCCTCTACTCGCTGCTCCAATGTCTGACGAGCTTGTTCCAGTTCGTGAGTGTATTCTCCTACCCATTTCACCAGCTGATTGAGAGAGGTAGCTAAAGACCCCACTTCATCTTCAGTTGTGACTGGAGCTATTAGTTGAAAATTTGATTGCTGGGTGACTCGCAGAGCTACTTGATTCACCCATTCTATAGGACGAGCGATCTGACGACTGGTATAAAACCCCAGCGCTGTGGCGACTGCTACTGACAGCAACATACTCCCAACAATAATTTGCAATCTCAGTAACTCTACTTGCTCAAGTTTGTTATTTGCTTGTATCTGTTGAGTCTTAGCTGCCTCTTTGATCCGGCTTAAGCTCTCCGAGAGGCGATCGAACTTAACGCTTACATCGGTGGCTGATTTCCCTCTGAGAAAAGTCAACAATTTCTGCTGTGCTGCCTCGATTTCTTGCGGTTTCAAGTTTGGTGGATCGATTTGCTGCCAGAGTAACTTCACTAGCTGTGTGTATGATTCTGTATTTGTTTCGTACCCCTTCAATAAATCCTTTAAATCTGTGGCGTCTATTACTAAGTTACGCTGGTTATTGTCTATAAAAAAATCAAATTCAGATATGGTTGTTTTAACCCGATTAACATCTCCAAAAAACTTGGCAGTTTCGTAGTCAAACCAGATTGATTCTCCCAGTACCGTAACTAGCCGTTGGGGATGCGATCGCACTTCGCCTACAGCCTCTTTTAACTCACCGAGAAGATGTTGCTGGCGATCGGCAATGATTAGCTGCTCATAAGCCTGTTTTCTGTAGTAATCTCCAATAGCCAGTCCCACAGTTGTCCCTAGAACCGCTATCCCGATAGCTAAAGAATAGCCGTACCCAATCTTCTTAGCAACACTCAAGCGTGGGATAATGCGTTTGATCCAGCTTGAGTTAAATTTTGAGGTATTTCTTTGCTTATCTGAATTAGACTTATCCAGGACAAGGCGGCTTTCTAAACTTTCTGGGTAAAGTCTAGATTTATGAAATTGCATATAAAAACCTTCCCATTGTTAAGCTTGCTACGCCCGAACTTTTCATCATCTGACCTTTTAAAAACAGAACTGTTCCTTAAAGCTTATCACCTTTTATTTCAGTAAAATTTTATACTTAAATTTCGGCACACACTAATTTTTTAGGTTTTTTTTAATGCCGCTCTAAGTACTGGTTTAACAATACTTTAATTTTAGTTTAAAAATTGATTAAGAGCAATTTAACAGTAAATAAAAATAAGCTACTGTAGGAATTAGCATTTTAGTCTCTACTGAATGAAACTGCCTTGTCCAATCGCTTTATAGACCTCCCGCACCATATTGTAATCGGAATCATTTGCGGGAACTAGCTTAGATCCTTTGTACTTTCCTTCCTCGACGGACAAAAGACTTTGAAGCAATTTGTCCTGATTTTTAACCATCAGCGAGCTAATCTCTTGAACCAAAGCAGAATCAAGTTTGCTGCTGGCAACAAAGAGATCGTCAGGGAGGAGTGGCCCTTTTGCTATTACGGGAAACGCACTTTCAGATAAGCCTTCATCTTGGAGAAATTTCTCGTACTTGACAGCAGATCCTCCCCAAGCATCAACTTCACCTTTTTTTAACGCTGATAGTCCGTCACTTCCCAACGTGAGGATTTTTAGATCCGATTTAGGATCTAATCCAGCATCAATTAAAAGTTTGGTAGGGCCAAGATAACCACTTGTTGAGCCTACTTTCCACATTGCCAATTTTTTACCTTTTAACTCTGCTACCGACGCGATTTTGCTGTTTCCAGAAACACAGATAACGGTGCGGTAGTTTGGTCGCGTAATGCCAATAATAGGAACAGCATTTGTCCTGGCACGCATGACCACGTATTCCGATGGGCCTGTGAGAACTAAGTCCAACCGATCTAACTGCAAAGCTGCTGCTGCTGCTGTGTAACTTTCGACGGGGACAAACTCAATTTTCTTCTCCAATATCTCCTCTAGTGCAGTCCGCAAAGCCCCATAATCCCCCTGTAATTCTTCCAGTTTTTGAACATCTGTTACTGTAAATCGTAGCTTTTCAGGCAAAGTTTTTGTAACTGAATTGGAAGAGTTACCATTGGGATTGCTAGTTGCTGCTGTACAACCTGCTATTAATAATAGGGAATTCCCTATAAAATGACGCCGTTTCATATTCTTTTACTGAGCGTTATAAAGTTAATACAAAAATTTTATAGTATTTTTATTAAGGTAAAGTTAAGAACAGTTTACAGGAAATTTAAACTTAGTGAGCAGATAAAGAATTGGTTTCTGTATATTCAACTATACAAAAACAATGCTACCAAGCTTGATGCTTGCATTCATAACTAACGTTGCTGCTGAATCGGAATTTGAATGACAAACTCTGCACCCTGCCCTGGCGCAGAAATACACGCCAATTGACCGTTATGCTTATCTATAATCTGGTAGCTAATGGACATTCCCAAACCCGTACCCGAACCTACTGGTTTAGTTGTAAAAAATGGATCGAAAATCCGTTGCCGTACTTCTTCTGTCATACCAAGGCCATTATCGGCAATCCGAACGATCGCTCGATCGCTCTCATTAATTTCTGTAGAAATGCGAATCTCCGGATTTTGGATTTTGGATTTTAGATTTTGGATTAGAGATTTCTCTTCTGCCCCGCTGCCCCGCTGCCCCGCTGCCTCTTCCAAAGCATCGTTCGCGAAGCGTGACTCCAAAGAGTCAATCGCATTATTCAAGATATTCATAAACACCTGATTTAGCTGTCCGGCGTAGCACTCCACTAGCGGCAGGTTGCCGTATTCTTTGATGACTTGAATCTCTGGACGATTCGTTTTTGCTTTGAGACGACTTTTCAAAATCAGCAGAGTGCTATCAAGACCTTCGTGAATGTCCACCTTTTTCGTCTCTGCTTCATCGAGTCGCGAGAAGTTTCGCAAGGATAAAACAATTTCACGGATGCGATCGGCCCCTATCTTCATCGAATCAAGGATTTTTTGCAAGTCTTCCTTGATGAAATCCAAGTCAATTGCTTCAGCTTCTTCTTGAATTTCTTTGACGGGATTCGGATAGTTTTCTTGGTAGAGATAAAGCAGCTTCAGCAAGTCTTCGGCATACTCTTTGGCAGGGGTAATATTGCCATAGATAAAGTTAACAGGATTGTTAATTTCGTGAGCGACACCAGCAACCAGTTGACCCAGACTGGACATTTTTTCGCTTTGTACGAGATGGGCTTGAGTTTGTTGAAGTTCGCGCAGAGTTTGTTCTAGCTTGGTGGCTTGATCTTGGGCTTTCACAACAGCAATGCGAGTTTGTTTGTATAGTTCGGCTTGATCGATCGCGATCGCCAATTGATCTCCAACTGCTTGTAGCAGTTCCACTTCAGCATCGCGCCAAGGTCGAGAACCGCTAGAGTGACTGCAACTAACTATACCAATTTCGCCGGATTTGGTATGTATTGGCAGTGCCAATAAAGCAGTGTAGCTTAAGCTAAAAAATAATCTTCGCTCTACTGGATCGGTCAAAGTTCTAGCATTGTCCACACGAGTTATTTCCTTATTAAAAACCTTAATTGCCAATAACCCAAGCGCTGTCACAGGAACCGAGTGACCTAACAAGCTGGGGAATGCTAAATTCCTAGCTTCCTGAACAAATTCCCAGCTACCGGAAGGATGAATCAATTTTTCTTCTTCGCTTTTTCCTTCTTCCGGTCGATACCAAATGAACACGCAGCGATCGATCTGCAACATATTCCGAATCTCTTGCACAGCTGTTTCCAGAATAGTGTTGATGTCCAAAGAACTGCGAATCTGACTGGCAAGTCGGTTGAGCAGTGCTTCTCTAGTCGCCAGTTCTCGGTATTTCGCTTCACTTTGCCGTAATTCCGACTCAGCACGCTTTTGTTCGGTAATATCTTTTGTAATCGTAGCTATAGCTATCGGCTGACTTGTTTTAGAGTCTTTGATACTGAAAACATTGGAATAAATTGGTATGCTGTTGCCCGTCTTAAAGTGCCTAAAGCGGAACTCTCCTTGCCAGCGCCCCTCTGCCATCACAACTGGTAGAATTTCATCTCTAAACTCTGCTAAATCTTCTGGCATAAAATAATCAAATAGCATAATTTGCTTGAGTTCTTCCATCCCCTCAATCCCTACCAGATTTTGACCTGACTCGTTGAGAAAGATAGGATGCCCATCAAGTGTGGCCATGCCAATAAAGTCAGAGCAACTTTCTATAACGGCTATTAATTTTTGTTCTTCTTCTTCGGCTTGTTTGCGATCGGTGATATCGAAGCGAATCGCCAAGTATTGCCAAGGTTTTCCTCCCTCACCTAACAAGGGCACAATCGTGTTATCACCCCAGTAAAAACTACCATCTTTGGCTTTGTTTCTAATCTCTCCTCTCCAAATTTCCCCGTTTTTAATAGTTGTCCACAGGTATTGGAAAAATTCTTTAGAATGATAGCTCGAATTGATAATTCGATGGTCTTGTCCAACTATTTCTTCCCTGGAATATTTAGATAGTTCGCAGAATTTATCGTTGACGTAGGTGATTTTTCCTTGGCGGTTAGTGATAGCGACAATAGCGGCTTGATCCAAAGCAAATTTGAGGTCGGATGAGTCCTTGAGAGATTTTTTGAGTTCCTCCTCCGCTTGTTTGCGTTCGCTGATGTCTTGAATTCCTGCAATTTCATATTTCGGCTCTCCAGCTAGAGAACGTACAACCGACACAGTGAGATTTACCCAAACAATCCTGCCTAACGGAGTCAGGTAACGTTTCTCCATTGAGTAAGTTGGAATTTCACCCGTGATTAGCGATCGAAACTGTGTCAAGTCAAGCATCACATCATCTGGATGGGTAATATCCTCAAATGAGAGCTTAAGCAATTCCGCTTCGGTGTAACCAACAATGTCGCAAAACCTTTGATTCACTTTGATAAACTGACCGTTTAGTCCCCAATGGCAGATGCCGATCGCAGCCTGCTCAAATGTGATGCGGAATTGCTCCTCGCTTTCCCGCAATGTTTCCTCAACTCGTTTGCGATCGCCGATCTCAGCTTCCAATTGTGCGGGACTCGGTAACGCCAGTGCCTTGGGAATTATTGACACCAGTTGTATCGATGTATACCCGGATAGTATAGCGGTAAAAGCTTTCAGAAAACCGGATAGCCAGTAGTCGGGGTGCCAAAGCGTCCACACTTCCATAATGTGGGTTGTGCCGCAAGAAATTATGAAAGCGCTAAATAACAAGAATATGCCTGGATAGGGAAAATCCCGTCGCTTTTGGACAAAGTAGAAAAGCACGATCGGGATGGAGTAATATGCTAGCGCGATCGCACTATCCGACGCGATGTGCAGCCACACCAATCCTGGCTTCCAAAGGTAGCAATGGCCATGTGGTATAAATGGCCCTTGAGCAAAAAAGCTTTGTAAAAATTCCAGCATCGATTCACCTATGTATTCTTACTTAGTACGAGTCTCTGTAAGGTTTATAATAAGATGTAATACTACTTAAAAAATGCTGAGTAATTTTATACTTAAAAAAATTTAAAGCGAAAGTGTTATTAAGTTATATTAATTACTTTAACTTTATATTACATTAGTTACAATCCGGTAAAATTACAACTGTATTTATGCTGAAACTAAAAGTATTAATTTTAATAATAAAGCGGTTATAATTACATACTTATTTCATGACAATACCTTCGCCATTTCTTTGTAGGTTTAGCCCTTGTGAAGCGAAACCCAACGCATTTGTTTGGTTTCGTACCTCAACCCAACCTACAAAGCTAATGACTAATGACCAATGACTACTGACTAATGACTTCGCTTATTTTGTAACCGCGTGGAGTAATCATCCATTCGGCGTGGGTGCGAGTATTGGAATTACCAATTATAACAGTTGTCAGCATATCGATGCACTCTTCCAGCATTTTATCCAGTTTAGTGAGAGTTATCTGCTCATCTTGGCGATAGGCATCTCTGACAAGTGCAACTGGTGTATTAGGATCGCGGTATTGCAAGAAAATAGCTTGCGCGATCGCAATTTGTTCAGTTCTGGTTTTCGATTTGGGATTATACAACGCCGTCACAAAATCTGCCATCGCCGCCGCTCGTAGTCTAGGCTCAATTACTTCCCAAGGTGTGAGCAAATCGCTTAAACTAATTGCACAGAAGTCGTGCATCAAAGGCGCACCCACGCGAGATGCAGCAGATTGCAATGCAGTAATGCCAGGAAACACTTGCACCCCAGGAATTTTACCATCCCAACCTTGTGCTTGCAGTTCTTCTAATACTAAACCAGCCATTCCGTAGATGCCGCAATCTCCAGACGAGACAACCGCAACAGTTAATCCCCAATTCGCAAGTTCGATCGCACGTTTTGCTCTTTGCACTTCCTGAGTAATCGGTAAAGCTTCGACAATTTGACCGAGACGCAACAGAGGGGAAATCAAATCGATATAGAGAGAATAACCAATCACAACATCTGCTTGGTTAACCGCAGTTTGAGCCGCTGGCGTCATCTGGTTTAATTGTCCTGGCCCTGTCCCAATTAGGAATAATTTACCGCTGCGATCGGTATATTCTTTTTCCGCTACGGCAATAGCTATTGTTACTGCACCCATGCGATTTTGGATTTTAGATTTGGGATTTTGGATTGGTTTTCCTTCAGAATCAAAGCAGAAAATATGTTTGGAAATTAAAAGATTATCATTTTCTGCCGCACATAAAGCAGCAGCTTCGGCTACGCTGGGAGTACCTACTTCGGCTTCTACCACTGCTGAAGGATTGGGAACGGTAACGGAACGCAGTACTTCGGGTGGAAAAGTGCGTAAAGGCCATTTTTTTTCTTGACAAATTTCCACTAATCCCACTTCATCGGCTTTGATATCGATGGTAGCAATACCTGCGATCGCACCCAAAGCCAAATGATTTACTCTAAAAACTTCCTCAATCGCAGTTGCCATTAATTTTTTCGATGTTCCTCTTTCGCATCCTATCCCCACCCACAACACTCTGGGATGCCATTGCACTTTTGGTAAATCCGATTCTGGTGCGAATTGTCGCTGCGTAAAACTAATCCAAATTCTAGCTTTTGGCGAGATAGATTCCTCTTTAGTTGTAGCGCTATATTCGGGAAATCCAAAATCAAATGGATGTCCTTTAGGAAGATGAGATTGCCATAAGGTAGAACCGACTTCCTGAATTACTTGTACTGGTTCGCCTTTGGAAATTGCAGCAGCTACTTTCGTCCAATCTCCATCACCTTTATGCCAACCAAAGGGAACGCCTAAAATATCTACAGCAGGTAATCCCAATCCGGCAGAAGCACCTGTGATGACTGGTGTGGCGTTGAGTTGGAGTGCGATCGCATTTGCCAGTTTATCAGCGCCGCCTTGGTGTCCGCTACATAAAGCGATCGCAAATTTACCCGCTTCATCAATAACTACCACAGCGGGATCGCGAGATTTATCCTCCAGCAGAGGTGCAATTAACCGCACAACTGCGCCAGTTGCCAAACAGAAAATAAAACCCCGGTTTTCCTGCCAAATATTACTCAGGTGTTCTTTTAGGGAACCAGTATAAACCCTTGTTGTGGGGTGGGCATCTTGCCCGCCTCCCAAAGATTCTGGCACCCAGAGGGTTGCGCCTATTGCCTGAGTGAGGGGCAAAAGGCGTTTAGCTGCGGTGGGGGTGGTTGCGATCGCAGCTAGCGGCTGATAATCTTCAAAAAGTAACTTACTCAAGGTACAACTACAACTTAGCGACTTGCATAGAGTAGCTTAACCTACCGATACCAAATCCGCTTTGATGTCTGGTTTTATAACCGCACAAGTATGGCGTTGTCAAGCAAGGAGTAGAATAATATCATGTCCTTACGCATCGGTCACCTAAAAAATGCTTGTTCTTATTCTTATCTGCGTTCATCTGCGTACCCTTCGGGAAGGCTAATGCCTCCGGCACGCTGAGCGAACGCCTACATCTGTCTTCATCTGCGGTAAAAATTTAACCAACGATGACAACAGACAATTTGACGATATCACTCATGTACTAACGATGCAACCGGACTTGATATGATATATTTTTTATTGCTATTGAGGCTAGGTGTAAAATTATGAGTGCTTTAACATTAAACCTAGACACCGTTCACCTGACAGACGAACAGTTCTACGAGATCTGTCAAAATAACCGCGAGTTTAAATTTGAACGCACTGCCAAAGGAGAATTAATTATAATGTCACCCGTGGGAGGAGAAAGCGGCAATCGAGAAGCCGACTTAATTATCGATTTGGGCATCTGGAATCGGCAAACGCGACTCGGTTTTACCTTCAGTTCCTCAACTATATTTAAGTTGCCCAATAGTGCCGATCGTTCTCCAGATGCCGCTTGGATTCGCAGGGAACGTTGGGAAGCACTCACTCCCGAACAAAGGCGCAAATTTCCCCCGATCGCACCCGATTTTATCATCGAATTAAGGTCAGCAACAGATGATTTGGAAATATTGCGTGACAAAATGCGGGAATATCTAGATGCAGGAGTGCAATTGGGATGGTTGATTAACCCCCAACAGCAGCAAGTGGAAATTTATCGCCAAGGACAAGATGTGGAAGTGCGAAATCTTCCCACAGAACTATCGGGTGAAAATGTATTGCCGGGATTTAGCTTGAATCTATCTCTTTATTAAAAGTATTCACCATTAGAAATGGGGTTGCTGGGTCTAGAGGAATTATCATGGTGTGCCGCCGAGAACATTTTTGTAGGGACACGGCGTAATTAAAATTTTGGATGAGAGACATGATTTTCTGATGCCGTGTCCCTACAGCATAATTGACTCGCAAGAAACCAAATTTATGTTTTTTGGCAATATATTTCTATCAGTTTTATCTCGCTTATCCAGCAACCTTTTGAAGGTGTTTTCCTCCCCCACTTTCCTCTAACCCATTCCCATCCAAACTCTTATCTCGCTGCTTAAACTAGCTAAGTAGGTCGGCAATAAAATTTCTGGATTTGGTACGTTGTTGCGCTTTAGCGCTAAAGCGCAACAACGTACCAATAATGATTTATTTGCGCCGACCTACTTAATTTAAAATGCCTGACATATCTGTCAGGCACTTTCATAACTTTCAGTATCTTCCTTAAAGATTTACTTTTCAGGAAAACTGCTGACTGTTTCAATCTTCATGCTGACCGCTGGCGACGAACTGTGAAGTATAGCTTGTTGCAACATCGGCGTGCGGCTAACGGAACTGTTAGCCAAAGTAAACAGCGGGTTAGACAGAATCCCCGCCAAAGATGTGGCAATTACCGACAGTACCAAACCGACTTGTAAAGGTCGCATTCCAGGCAAATTCCAGCGAATTTCGGGATAATTCTTGACAGCATCTGACATTTCTTGCGGTTCTTTGACTACCATCATCTTGACTACGCGGAGATAGTAGTAAATCGAAATCACACTGGTTAGCAGTCCCAGCAACACCAAGAGGTAGAGTCCAGCTTGCCAACCAGCCCAGAATAGATACAGTTTGCCAAAGAATCCAGCCAAGGGGGGAATTCCTCCCAAGGAAAGTAGACAAATGCTGAGTCCCAATGTGAGGAGTGGATCTTTTTGATACAAACCGGAGTATTCGCTAATTTGGTCGGTTCCCGTCCGCAGCGTGAACAGGATGACGCAGGTGAAGCCGCCCAGGTTCATAAATAGGTAAACCAGGAGGTAAAAAACCATACTGGCATATCCGGCTTCCGTACCAGCAATCAAACCAAGCATGACGAAACCAGCTTGGGCGATCGAAGAATAAGCTAGCAGCCGTTTCATGCTAGTTTGGGCGAGGGCGACTACGTTACCCAAAACCATGCTGAGAATGGCGAGGGCGGTAAATACAAAGTGCCACTGTTCGCTGACTAACGGGAAAGCTGTTACCATCAGGCGGATGGCTAGGGCGAATCCGGCGGCTTTGGAACCGACGGAAAGGAAGGCGACAACTGGGGTGGGAGAACCTTCGTAAACGTCAGGCGTCCACTGGTGGAAGGGTACGGCAGAGATTTTGAAGGCGATACCGGCGATCGCAAATACTAAAGCGATTACCAAACCCAGAGATTCACCCCGAAGGGCTATGCCAGTTGCGATCGCGCTTAACTGAGTTTCCCCACCCGATAATCCGTACAGCAACGATAAGCCATACAGAAAGATGGCCGAACTGCTAGCCCCAATCAGCAGGTATTTCAAGGCTGCTTCGTTCGATCGAGGATCGCGCTTGGTGTAACCTGTCAGCAGGTAAGAGGAGATACTGAGAGTTTCCAAACTCACAAAAATCGTCACCAGCTCATCTGCCCCAGATAGGAACATCGCGCCAAGGGCTGCGGTCATTAAAATGACGATAAATTCCCCCAAAGGGGTGCCAGACTTATCTATATAGCCGATGGACATCAAAATTGTCACGGCAGCAGACAGGGCAATGATAGCGCGAAACACGACGCTGAGGGCGTCACTGTTGAAGGCACCCAGAAACGAGATGGTGTTGTCGATATCCCATTGAAAGTATAGGGCGACGATGGCGGCGAAAAGACCTGCGATCGCTACATATGGCGTCCAGCGTGCAGAAGTCCGCCCCACAATCAAATCACCCACCAATACCACAATGAGGGTGATAATGACAATACTTTCCGGCAATATTGTGCCAACATTCAGCTGGGCTACAAGTTCAGCAAAGCTCATAGATTGTATAGGTATTGGAGATTAGGCATCGAAACTGGGACAGTTAATATTATTTAATATTATGGCGTTTCAGGCTGCTTGCATCATAATGTTCTAAATAGTTCTAAGTTCGCCAGTTATCCAGCTTCAAACCGTAACCCAATCCTTGAATCCGCTGATAATGCGTTACATTGCCTGTTACTAAAATTAAATCGTGTTGTAGAGCAGTACCAGCAATTATCGCATCAGCCAGACCAATTGGTTGTCCCGTTCGTTCCAAATCTCCGTAAATCCGTCCTGCCATTTCAGCAGTGTGAGTGTCTAGTGGCAACACTTCTGCATCGGACATATCAGCTAGAAACCGCTGAATTCGGTCTTCCCGTTGCAGCTTGCGCCAACCTTTAACAACTTCCGTAATTGTGATGACGGAAATCGTGTAGCGATCGTAAATGTCCAAATAAGCGTCAGACCTTGAGACTACCCGCTGGTCGATCCGCTTAAGGCTTTCAGAAAGAATGTCTGTATCAAGTAATGCTTTTTCCAAATCTCTGATTTAACGGGTGTGCTGCCCGATCCTTCATAACTTCTGCTAGCATCTCGTCTACCGATTCTGGGTCATCGGCGAACATACCCAGTATACGGTCTTTTGGAGGTTCTGCCTCAGCTAATTTTTCAATGGCATAAGCGATTAGTTCTGAAAAAGTGCGATCGCTCTGGTTTGCCATCCGTTTAGCAAGCCAGTACGTTGGTTCTTCCAATTCTATTTCAATTTTTATTTCTTTCACGCTTTCTCTCTTTTCTCCATTCCAGCTAAGCGCCATTTTAACATTTTCTACCTGTAGCGTGCTGTCCTACTCATGTTTGTACTGAAAATTCTTCTGGATCGATTCCCCAATTCACCCATCGGATCGCCTCTCTAGCTGAATTAATATCCGGCGGTACTCGCAAAATGTGAATAAAATCCGTACTAGGACAAGTCATATTTAACAGATAAATTGGCTCTACATCTACATCATTATCGACTTTTAATAGAGTATATTCTCGCCAATTATCTATTTCAGTTGTTTGCAACTCTTGGCAAATTCGAGTGTAGCCAATTGTCCTAAATAACATCCGCTTCAGAGTAGCGTTTTCCTCTTCTAAAATCCATTTCGATTCCCACTCTTGCAGCGGAACTGCCCCGTATTTTTCAGGTAAAAATACGCCATCATAAAAGTAGAAATCGCTGAAACTGTCTCCATTGGGTAACTCAAGCACAGGTTCGCAGAAAATGTGGAGATTGTTTTTTGGATCGACCGAGCATTTAATCGGCCCTTCCACCCGATCGCCTCCTTTAATTTTAGCGCTATATATTGTTTCATCAGCGGCTCTCATCAGCGCCCTTACATTTAATCCAGGTTCGGCAAAGCCAACTGCCATTCCCACAGATATTGTTATGCCGTATTTCTGCTTTTTTTTCTTTTCTAAATCCAGTAGCTTAGCTTCTTCCCTAATTTGTTGGCCTAGTTCCTGGATTTTTTCTAAAGATGTTTCTGGCAATAAGACTACAAACTTGCCACCGCCAGTGCGGATGACAATATTTTTTTCGCCGCTACTTTTTTGCAGCAATATTGCCAATTCTTGCAAAATTTTATCGCCTTCTAAATGACCGAACCGATCGTTGTATAATATCAACCTATCGATATCTATCATTAGAATCCCAAGCAATTGCTGGCTTTTTTCCCTCACACGCAACTTTTGTTCTAGTTCTACCAGATAACGTCGATTAAATACACCTGTGAGAGGATCGCGCATTAACATTTCCCTTCCTGTGTCTTCTCTTGAGTTTAAGTTTAAGCTGGGAGAATCGACAGGTTGAGTGGAAAGCGCTCTAGCTCTCCACTTTTCCCTATACTGCGGAATCATAGCTTGTTGTGCTGGCGTCAGCTTCTCAATCCTAATCGGCGACATACCGCCATCCCGCTGGCTCGTATTCCCGCTGAATTCGCACCATCCAGTCGCCTTGGGGAATAGCGATCGGCTTATGCTCTTCGTGGGTTAACAGCGCTTCAGTGGAAAATACCCGCAGATAAAGGGTGCCATCGCGATCGTATAACTCAGCCTCTCCCTTGCTAATGCGGTGAGCGTGTCCCGTCACCTCACCTTCTGCTAAAGTCAAGTGCGGTAGCTTTTTCCCACCTCTCTCCGGCGCTGGCATTAAAATCACGTCGCCTTGGCGAATCGGTTGCATAGATTTTTCTCCCAATAAAACGAGAAAGTTTAGAGTGAGTTTGCCTTAATCTCTAAGCTGAAGGCACTTCTCTGATAGATACAATTTACACGCTAGCATCTCTAACCCTCCAAAAACACCCGGTTTATTACGGAATTAAAGAGAGCGTCGAGTGTCGGAAATCCCCATACTTAAACAATACTTTCGCCAAACCGAAAAACGGACGCGCTTTGTAGGTTGGGTTTCGCTCGCGCACGGGCCCAACCTACAAAGAAATGGCGAAGGTATTGTTAAAAGCAGGGAATTTAATATTGGCACCTCATGTCTCGACTGTGAACATTTTTGTAGGGACACGGCATAATAAAAATTTTGGACGATCGACATTATGTGATGATGCCGTGTCCTTTCTCAGCATAATTGACTCAAAACAACCCATTTTTCTGACTACTAAAGTTCTCGAAGGGCTCTTTCGGAGTTGTGATGCTTTTGTTCAAAAAATCACATTTTTATGCCTCCGCCCCTCCGCCCCTCTGCCC
>CASBRD010000391.1 GCA_949128025.1 Oscillatoriales cyanobacterium PMM_0008
CCGATACTCACGATCTTGAGACTACGATCCTCAAGTCACCAGCACTGGGAAAGGTTCTTTCTGAGCATGGCTCAGAACAAAAGATTATCAATTTTGGTAAAGATATTCGCCAGACTTTACTGGAAGGTGGAAAGATTATTGGTTATTTGAGATGGGCTTCGTTGAAATTTGACATTTCTCTAAAATTTGAAGACTTAGCTTTTAATAAGTTTGTAGATAAAGATACTTTAGCTGTAGATATAGGAAATTTGATTAAAACAATAAAAGCCCACTCGCAGAAGCACTCACTTATAGATAAAGATATTCAAAATAGCTTAGGAAGCTTGATAGATGACACCCACGATCCTTGGTATGTTTCTTGCGATCATGATATGATTTGTATTCTATCAATAGGGCTTTGTAAGGCATTAGGCTCATGTAACTCGAAACAAGTGGAACCAACAGTACTTGAAAAAGATTTACGACTCGCCTATGAGAGAGCTTATTTCCAAACAACACAGCTTTATGGGTTAATTCAGAAGTGGGAAGAGAATAATAACAAGTATCAGGTTCTGTTTAAAGCCTATTGAAATAAAAAAATAAAAAAAGATTTATTGTGATAGATGACACTGCCTTTTTTACGGCTTAAGGGGTAAACTGGCGACAATAAGGTAAAGCGCCAGCATCCAGCTTTGTCATGGCACACTGCGCCATGACAAACTATGCAATGAACTATCAGCGGGATGGGTTATGGTTTATAAGCTGCTACGCATCTAATTTCACAGTCAGTTTTTCTAAGCTTCTTGTGGGATGGGCATCCTGCCCGTCCTTGTATTCGATTTAGATGCGTAATAGCTTATTAATGCCATTTTTCCCCTAGCCCCTAGCAAGTTCGCCCCTAGCTATATATTCGTCATACTACTGGATTTGATTTGCAGTTATGGTTGCAAGAAAGAAGAAATTGCTATTCCCTGCCGTCCTAGTGGCAGTTTCCCTATTCTTGGGGTACACAGAACGCCTTACCCCGATGCTGGCTGGAACTTGTGCCTCCAAGTGTCCGCCGCCGCCGCTTGGGTTTGTACCGGGACAACTGGTAAATGTAGAGGTTGTCAACCGCACAGCCAGCATTGTGCTTTTGGAGAAGGTGCAGGGTACTGACGTATTTCCCTTGCGACCGGGACAGGAGGTAAGATTTCAGAGATGGACTGGGACGGAACCCAATATGTCGGTGGTGTTTTGGGATGCGACTGCACTGCCGTTGCTGACGAGGGTTTCCAAACCTAACGACGATACGCTGCGGATTGAGTTGCGTCCGGGTGGGCGTCCTCCGGGCGATCGCACTATCTACATTCTCAATGACGGTCGCGTTACCGTATTTTAAGAAAATCTGAATTTTTTGTCTGAATAATCAGATAAACTGTAATTTCAATATAATATAACGTTTTAGGATTAAATCTAAAACAAATTTTGGCAGTGTCTTATATGCCTAAACTTCGACATTCTCTATTGGTAGCAACGACGCTTCTCCTCGCGCCGGTTGTAATATTTAGTACAGCACTGGCTGGCCCAAAATTTCTGAAGACTGGGAAGGTACTACAGCCAGAAAAACCGATCGTTTTAGAGGTAAGAAATCGCACATCCAAGGCGATTCAAGTAGAAATACCCTCCTACACCGACCAAATTACCATGCAGCCCAGAGAAAAGCGGAAATTAAAGTTCAAGCTTAGAAATGGGGAACACGGTCTTTCGGTTCTATATTGGACAAATCAGCAGGAAATAGCATTGCAAGGTAAAATTGTCAAACCAAATGCACAAACTGTGTTACTAGACCTGTATCCGAGTCGTTACTACGATGATGACCGTGCGATTTATGATACGGAAATTCCTGGAAATGTATTGATTTTTTAAATGCAAAATAGGCGATTACCAAACCAGCGTTGGGAAATTTATCCAGAATCGGCACAAAAAGCCCAACAGGTGGCGAGTGAAACCCATTTGTCACCTTTGTTGGCGCAGGTGCTGCTTAACCGAGGTATTGAGACTGCCCAAGAGGTGCAAGCGTTTTTAGATCCGGAGTCGCAATTTTTACCATCGCCGTTAGAAGAATTTCCGGACTTGGCAAAAAGTTTGGAGTTGTTGCAAAAAGCGATCGCAAATCAAGATAAAATTGCGATCTGCGGCGACTATGATGCTGATGGAATGACCAGCACGGCTTTGTTGTTGCGTAGTCTTCGCTGGTTAGGTGCTTCAGTCGATCACGCCATTCCCAGCCGCATGAGCGAAGGTTACGGCATTAATAAACGAATTGTAGAAGAATTCCACGCAGAAGATGTCAAGCTGATTTTAACAGTAGACAACGGTATTTCTGCTTATGACCCGATCGATCGCGCTCGGCAGTTGGGTGTTAAAGTCATTGTTACCGATCACCACGACATCCCCCCACAGCTACCACCTGCTGACGCCATTCTCAATCCCAAACTGATTCCCGAATCCTCACCTTATCGCAGTCTGGCTGGTGTAGGCGTTGCCTATATTTTGGCAGTTTCTCTAGCTCAACAGCTTGGCAAAGCGAAAGGATTGGTGAAGCCCCTGCTGGAGTTATTTACACTGGGAACGATCGCAGATTTGGCACCCCTGACTGGCGTTAACCGACGCTGGGTAAAACGCGGCTTGCAATTGCTACCCGAATCTCAGCTGGCAGGAGTGCAGGCATTAATCCAGATTGCAGGAGTAGAGCAAGGAAGCGATAGCACTTCAGCGATCGCCAATTCCCAACATCTTAATCCAAAATCCAAAATCCAAAATCCAAAATCGTTGAAACCAGAGGATATTGGTTTTAGGTTGGGGCCTCGGATTAATGCTGTAGGGCGAATTGCCGACCCTCAAATTATCATCGATTTGCTCACTACAGATGATATGGGATTGGCGTTAGAACGAGCGATGCAATGCGAACAAATCAACAAGCATCGCCAGCAACTTTGTGAAGAAATTGAACAAGAAGCAATTGCCTGGTGCGAACAAAGTCAGATAGACTTGCAGCAAGACCGTGTTTTAGTTGTTGTTCAACCGAACTGGCACCACGGTGTGATTGGAATTGTTGCTTCTCGCCTACTGGAACGGTACGGTGTGCCGGTGTTTATCGGTACTTATGAGGATGAGGAACATATTCGCGGTTCAGCACGGGGAATTCCAGAATTCCATGTGTTTGAAGCGTTGCAGTTCTGTGCGGATTTGCTGGGGAAGTTTGGCGGACACAAGGCGGCGGGGGGATTTTCGCTGCCAGCTACGAATTTACCAGAATTGCGATCGCGTCTTAGCACTTTCGCTCGTCAATGTCTTGAACCACAACACCTCAAACCGCTGCTGAAAATTGATGTCAAAGCCGACTTTAATCAAATCGATGACAATTTATACAAGCAAATCGATGCTCTACATCCGTGTGGGATCGAAAATATAGCACCAGTGTTCTGGACACCAAACGTCCGAGTGATCGAACAGCAAATTGTCGGCAAAGGTCACATTAAACTTACTTTAAGTCAAGATATTACAGCAGAGGAGCAGGGGAGCAGAGGAGCAGGGGGAGAATCAAATTCTTTAACTCAACGCTCAAAATTCAAAACTCAAAACTCTGTACGGGCGGGTTTAGCAGTGAATCTGGCGTCGAAACAGAACAATCCTCAACAAAACCCGCCCCTACAAATCAAAACTCTCAAAGCGATCGCATGGCGATGGCGCGATTACTTTCCCCTACCATTGCGAGTCGATGTAGCCTACCGGCTGCGAGAAAATAACTTTAATGGCAACAAAACAGTTGAGATGGAACTCCTGGGAATCCGAGACGCGGTAACAACGAATAGCCAATCGGCTGCGGCTCCATTGAAAGCCGAATTTTACCATAACCAGCGCCGCTACACCTGTGGCTTCTTTCTCAAAGATTCTTTGCAAGAATTAAGAATTCGCAATCCAGAAGGAAAAGTTTTGGCGATCGAACCTGGACAAAAAACTGGTCTATTGGGAAAAAACCGGGAAGAAGCGAGTGAGATTGATATCTCACAACCGCCTTATTATAACCTGGTTCAGGCAGCGCTCCTAGCTTTGGATACCGCCAAAAAAAGATTTTAAGGGGATGACGCCCTTGCGCTCCCCTTGTCGCCCTTGGTTCTACAGGTCGCCGCCGCGACTTGCCAGCACTAGGATTACTGCCGGGCCTGCAACCACGATCAATCCCAGCATGGTTAGCTGTGCAATCACTTCCCAGTTGAGACTGGTAATAGGATCTAAAATCCCAGATATAAAATCCATTTTTCCTCCCAAACTAACCCAACACGGAGCTAGAAAATCCGCCCTCTATATTACCTGGCGATCGGCATCCTTTTTTAATTAAGTTAACAAAACTATAAAAAAATATAAATAAAAGTGAAGCCAGCCCGTCTGCTGAAAAATCGCTAAGCTCAAAAGGCTAGAGAATTTTAGGGCGGGGTTGAACAATGGCAACGTGGCGTTGTGTAAAGCAGTGTGGAGCGTGCTGTCATCTAGATCCAGCTGAGCGTCCCGACTTGCACGAGTATTTGTCCCCAGAGGAGTTGGAGCTATATCTGAGCATGGTGGGAGAAGGGGGATGGTGCGTTAATTTCGATCGCGTGACCCGCGAATGCCGAATTTATCAAAACCGTCCGCGCTTTTGTCGGGTGGAGTCAGAGGTGTTCCAGGATATGTACGGCATTGAGCCGGAAGAGTTAAACGATTTTGCGATCGACTGTTGCCTTGAGCAGATAGAGGGGGTTTATGGCGATCGTAGCCTGGAAATACTCCGCTTTAACCGAGAAGTCGGGGAATTTTAGATTTTAGATTTGAAATCTGAAATCTGAAATTTAAAATTCTCCCCCCTCTGCCCCATGCCCCATTCCGCAAACACTCAATTTGAACAGTTTTTTTCCAAAATAGCCCGCAGTCTAAGATAATACAGACCAAGCTATTTCAGGAAAAAGGTGTAGGAGTGAGACAGCGACAACCGAGCCAATCGAAGAATTCTTACGAAAGGATTGCTGAGCTTGAGGCAAAACTCAGTCGCGCAGATCGATTTATTAAGCGGTTGCAGCAGAACAATACTGAACTGCAAAAACAGTTTGCCCTGTTACAGACGCGCCAAAGCCAGCAGCCTACATTTTTGGTAAGAGATTTTCCGCTTGTACCAGAAAAAGAACCAAGCCGCCCACGAAGACGACGCCGAGCTAAATCCTCTCCCCAAGAGGTAACCGATCGCACCAAAAGGCTAATTCCCAAACGTCGCAGCAAAGCTTTAGTATATAAGCTGCGATTGGCTGGCGTAATCCTAACACTGGTGGCAATCCCTTTGCTTATAGGATTAATAGCGGTGCGACTGCTATATCGCCCGACCCCACCCCCACAGCAGCCATCTCCCCAAGCCTCTGCCAAGGTGCTACAACTGCCCGACTCGCCTTTAGTGCCTCCAGAAGTTCCATCTTCTGCTGGGGCAGCAACGCTAGCAAGTTTATCTGTCCAGAGGCCAGAAAATGTAGAAATAGTATACAACGTAAATACGCCTCCAGACCTGAAGCCAAGCCAAAATTTGCAGGACATTGTTGATGAACTGGTGAAGATGGCGGCTGAGAAAAATCTGCCCACAGAAGATTTATCAATCACCCTGATTAACGTCAACACAGGTGAAATCGCCGGATATCAACAACAGGAATTGAGATATCCGGCCAGTGTCATCAAAATGTTTTGGATGGTGTATCTATACGCACTGTCAGAAGGAGGTATCTTTCCAGATGAAACAGCCTTCTCCGGCGATCTCTATAAAATGATTCAACAGTCTTCTAATGATTCCGCTAGTCGGATTATTGACGTAATCAGTGACGCGAAATCAGGAGCGGCATTAAAAGACGAAGCGTATCAAGATTGGTTGAAGAAGCGTCAGCAACTCAATAATTTCTTCCAAAAAGCTGGGTATGAAGGCATCATTCTCAACCAAAAAACTTACCCTATTGGCTACTTGAAAATGTCAAAACCCCAGGGTAGAGAGTTCCAAATGTGGAAAGATCCAGAAGACCCTATGCAGAATAAAATTAGCAGCGATCAGGGTGCCAGACTGATGTATGAGATTGTGACTGGCAAGTCTGTTTCGCCGGAATCTAGCCAAAAAATGATTCATTGGCTGGCTAGGGATTTACATCCAACAGCTTGGGATGTGGATTCGGCCAGTCTTGGTGGATTTAACCCGGTAAAGGGTTTTTTTGGTGAATCTTTGCCGCCGGATACTATTGACTTTGCCTCCAAAGCTGGCTGGACTTCTACTTCGCGACACGAGGTTGCTTTTGTGAAAACTAGAGATGGTCAAACTGCTTACATTTTGACTGTGTTGGGAAGCGATCGGGCCTGGGCTAATAATTGGGGTATCTTTCCCCAGATGTCTCGCACTGTTTTTGAGAGCCTGACTGCGCCTAAAGCATCGGTCAAGTAATCCGGTGAAACCCGGTTTCTTACCGTCGTGACGCCCCTACACCTCCAGTAGGGTAGGTGTAGGCTTCCCAATTATTTGACTGTTTCAGGCACACTTACGTATAAAATGAGAAAAATATGAAAAAATAGAGTTAGTTAGCTAAAGTGCCTGTGAAACTATCCTCTGTCCCTCCAAGCTTATCTGCTGTTGAGTCAGTTAGTCTAAGCCTTAGCACGCTGCAACCTCTAATTGAGCCAAAGCAGAAAGACTCAACCGACGGCGAAAAAGCGGTCAACACGAAACAGATCCAGCAAGTCAAAAAACTACGTCAGGGAGCATTAGCCGTCTTTGGCTCCACTTTTTTGACCATCTTCTTATCGGAAATGGGAGACAAAACTCAGGTAGCCACTTTGCTAATGAGTGCCGAATCCCAGTCTCCCTGGCTTGTGTTTGCTGGGGCGTCCTCAGCACTTGTGGCGACAAGCTTGTTGGGATGTCTGCTGGGTCGGTGGTTAGCCAATCGGGTATCTCCTCAAATGCTCAAAACGGCAGCTGGTGTGAGTTTGCTATTCATTGCCGTCCAACTGCTGTGGGAAATAACCCATTACTAACGCAAGTTGCTAGTTATATATTTGAGGCTGGTATTAGGTACGTTGTTGCGCTTTAGCGCTCTTATCCCAGTTGTAATAAGAGCGCTAAAGCGCAACAAC
>CASBRD010000392.1 GCA_949128025.1 Oscillatoriales cyanobacterium PMM_0008
CCATCGGTACTAATTAGTTCTATTCCCCTATCTTAACATATTTAGCGGCATTGCATCTGCCACTAAATATAAAGCCGTGCTAGAAGCACGGGGTTTTAAACCCAACTTTCTGATAAACCAAACTTATTACTTGACGCGATCGAACTCTCTTTGTAAATTGAGACTGGTAGATCGGTAAATCTATTTTTGCTGGCAAGGTCTGTGACCGATCGGGCTTTATAAAGTGGATTTACCCTTTGGATATGCGATCCCCAGCCCTAAAAAAACTCGTTCCACCTCCGATCCCCCTAGTGATAGAGCCTAGTTTAGCCACTAAACTTATATAATGACTCATAAGGTCACCCTTTTAAGTATTGAGCTACCAAATTCAGGGTGTCACAGCCGCTCCTACATGAAAACGCCGACCTCGTTGACACAGCAGCTCAAGCAATGGCGGCGAGTTGCGTTCCACCAATATCTGCGTTGGCGAAACCAGTCCCCAGGACATCACAAATTCGCTAAAGTTTCCACGAAAGCATTTGTTCAAACTTGGCGTTCGCGTCAGCGTGCCGGAGGCGTATCGCTTTCTCGTAGCGTTGCCCTTAGCGTTAGCGCATCCTCGCACGCGACGCCAGAACCAGTAGCTCCCAAGATAACCTGTCCAAAAAACACAGGTAATAACCACCGCTTTTTAGGTAGCCTTTTGCTAAAGCAATTGTCTGGTTCGCTTTTAGCGACCAATTCCTCTCCCACCCAACTACTGCCAAGCCAGCCTCTGCCCAGGGCAAATTCCCGTCGTCATAAATCTCATCGCCCTCGGCTTGCCTTGGTTCTGGCAGTGCTATCCCTCACCAGTAGTTTAGGCCATCGTTTCTACAACCAGCCAAAACTGGATGTAGGCACCATTTCCCCCTCGACAATTACGGCTCCTGCGGACGCTAGCGTTGAAGACACCAAAACTACGGAAGCCAAACGAAAAGCAGCCCGCCGGGGTTTAGTACCCGTCTTAGCGATCGATCTAGCAATTAATCAACAGATTTACGAAAATCTCCAAAAATCGATCGACCAAATCAACGAAGCTCGGCAGCTTCAAGGGCCGTTTCCTTTTACCAAAACCTCTACTTTATCACTTTCCACCCAGCTTTACCTACGCAGTTGCCAGGAGTGGGAATGGCGGACTATAGCAGCAGCCTTGGATACCCAAATAACCGGGAAATCAAGAGAGGGGCTTACCCTGACCCCTTCTCCCACTCCCACCCTCTCACCTATCCAGCAGCGAGCCGTTACCGAACTGCAAGCCTATCATAGCTCTACTTCCTCCCAAGAATTAGCAGCCCTACTTGACAAAATCTCAGTTGTTCGCCAGCTTTACAACCGGGCACTCGCTGTTTTCTCAAACAAGTCGGTTTCAGAACCGGGAACTTCTGAAGATATCTCGGCATTGCAATTGTCCGATGCAGCTTGGCAGCAAACCCAAACCGGCCTCCGCCAAGTGGCAGAGCGCATTCTCACCCAAGGCATTCCCCCTGGCTTACCTCCTCAAGTGTTGCAGGAAGCGGTGAATATGCACGCCAAAATGCAGATACCAGAAGCCGCACAACCTCTCTCCACCAAAATCATGATGGCAGCCTTGAAGGCAAATTTAAAGGAAAATGCCGAACAAACAAGGCTGCAAGCAGAACTGGCGGCACGAGAAGTGCAACCTGAAATCATTGAAGTGCGCCAAGGAGAGGTAATTGTCCTTGCTGGCGAAGCGATTAGCCAAGCGGATTTTGTCCTGCTCGATCGTTTCGGCTTGAGCGGTCGGGGCATTAACTGGCTGGGATTAATTGGCTGCGGAGCGCTCGTCAGCGGAGCCGTCAGCGTCTTTTGGCTCGTGGAGAGGCGGTTTCACCCCGGACTGCGCCGCCGAGACCATATCTTAATACTGCTTCTAACTCTAAGTACGCCGCTGCTGGTAAGCTTGGGCGTGCCTTATACCAGCTTGCCCGCCATTGGTTTGTTAGTAGGCAGTTTCTACGGTTCGGCTTTGGGTGTTACCGCAGTCGGACTGCTCACTCTCGGACTGCCAATTAGCATGGAAATTGCCTGGGAACATCTCCTGGCTGGTGCTGCTGGTGCTTTTGTGGGCAGCTTAATTGCTGGAAGACTGCGATCGCGCGAAGAACTCGCCCTCTTAGGTGTTGCAGTAGGATTAACTGAAGGAGTCGTCTACCTGCTCCTCAATCTCATGCTCAGTGCCGCTGTCGGTTCCATCTGGTATACCGTACTCCTTGACGCCGCCTTATACAGTCTCACCGGCTTGGTATGGAGCATTGTCGCTCTGGGGTTGAGTCCTTATCTGGAACACCTTTTCGACTTAGTAACCCCCATCCGTTTAGCAGAACTCGCTAACCCAAACCGACCTCTCCTCAAGCGATTAGCTGAAGAAGCCCCAGGAACTTTCCAGCACACCCTGTTTGTCTCCACCCTCGCAGAAGCCGCCGCCAAAACTTTGGCTTGTAATGTTGAGCTTGTCCGTACAGGCACTCTCTATCACGATATCGGCAAACTGCACGATCCCCAGGGATTTATTGAAAATCAGATGGGCGGGCCAAATAAGCACGACGAAATTAATGACCCTTGGGAAAGTGCCGAAATTATTAAAAAGCACGTCACCGAAGGACTGGTTATGGCTCGTCGCTGTCGCTTACCCAAAGCAATACAGGCTTTTATTCCAGAACATCAGGGAACTATTTTGATTGCTTTCTTTTATCACAAAGCCCAACAAGACTCTGGGCAACCAGTGCCAGAACCTGATTTTCGCTACGATGGCCCCATTCCTCAATCGCGAGAAACTGGCATTGTCATGCTGGCAGATGCCTGCGAGGCAGCTTTGCGAAGTCTCAAGGAAGTTAGCTATGAAGAAGCGTTAATAACTGTCAATAAAATCCTCAAAGCCCGCTGGCAAGATAATCAACTCCTCGATTCAGGACTAAGACGCGAAGAAATGCCTCAAATTGCTGCAATTTTCGTGCAAGTATGGCAACAGTTTCATCACAAACGCATTGTTTATCCCAAAGCAGTTATCAACAATCAACAACCAAAACTTTAATTTTTTCATCCTTTAACACCGCTGCCTGAATCTGTTGGTACAATGTAGCGCTGCATAAATAGAAAGAACAACAATATCGGCGCAATGGAAATAACCGAACCCGCCGCAATTAAACGCCAATCGAGGGAGAATGTACCCGCTAACATTGCTACTCCCAATGGCAAGGTGTAATATTCTGGTCGGTCAACTACTATTAAAGGCCAAAGGAAGTCACTCCAAGAACCTATAAACACAAAAATTGCTAAGGTCACCAGTGCAGGACGAATGGCGGGAAGCATGACAAACCACCAAATCCCTACTTCCGAACAGCCATCAATTCTGGCAGCTTCTTCTAATTCTTTTGGCACCCCTTGAAATGCTTGCCGCAGCAGGAAAATGCCAAAAGCAGAGGCTATGCTAGGGAAAATTATCCCTAAATATGTATTCCTTAAACCTAGCTGTACTGTTAAAACATACAAGGGTATCATCACGATTTGAAAGGGAATCATGATGGTGGAAACAATCCCACTAAAAATCGCATCTCTTCCTCGAAAGTTTAGTCTCGCCAGCGGGTAAGCTGCTAGGGAACAAAACAGCACATTCAATCCCACTGTTAGCACCGCAATGAAGGTACTGTTGAATAAGTACCGCCCAAATGGATTAGTCTGCCAAACTTGCACAAAGTTCTGCAATGTTGGCTGACTCGGTAACAGCTGGGGCGGAAACTGGAAAATATTTTCGGTTGGGGATTTGAAGGCAGTACTTACTAGCCATAGTAGGGGGAAAAGCATCAGTAGCGCGATCGCACTTAATCCCCCATACGTCCAAACGTATCCCCACCTAGACTGATTTCGGCTTTTGGCCTTTTGTTTGCTGTTTACTGTCTGATTCATCTGCTTTGAATTGGTCATGGAATTATATTAGTAATACTTATTTTTATTCTAAGATCAATAAATTATTGCTATTTCCATCTTTGTCCCCAAAATTTATGTAAATGTTTGTAAAACCTCTTGCATTGTTTAATGAGACATGGGAATATAGTAATTGTATTTTAGTAAGTAAATCACTTTCCAACTCTACATCGGTAGGTGCTTGGAGCGAAACGGACAATTGTCCGTTTCGCGGGGTTCAGAGAGTTGAACGATCAAAGTTGGAAATTTCATCACCTCATCCTTAAACCTATTTCCGTACAAACCCCATCTAGCTGAATATCCCATTTTTCAATCGGTAGCTGTGGCAGATAAGCAAATTCAAACACAATCCCAATGGTAGGCTTTGACGCCCACTCAGGTGAACTGAGGAGGCGATCGTAATAACCGCCGCCATATCCCAGCCGATACCCGCGCCCATCGCAAGCAACAGACGGAACCAGAATTAAATCTACCTCATTGGCGTTTAACGTTGGCAAATCCGAATCAGGTTCAAAAATGCCATAATCACCTTTTCGCAATGGTTCTCCGGGTTTCCAGATATGCCAGTTCATAGAATTGCCAACACAGCGAGGAAATCCCCATTTGCGATCGTCGTCAACTAATTGGCCCAGATCTGGTTCTTGTCGGAAACTAAAATAAGCCAGGATTGTCTGCGCTTGGGTAAACAAAGGTGAGGATTGGAGGTGGGTGCAAATGCGATCGCACTTTTCCCTCCACTCTTCCACAGACAAAGATTTTCGCTTTTGGAGAATAGTACGGCGTAATTCGGCTTTATTTACTTGATTATTAACTTTATCCATACATTATCAAGGCAACTCAAAATCATCGGTCAAAGGATTGGTAAATCGAACTCCCTCAATAATAGATCCTGAGTTAAAATCCTCACTATAAACTTCTAAAATTTGGTTTAGTCTAGCAGTCGCCCATATTTGAGCATCCCAAAACCAAAATTTATGAGTTTCCACACCTCGAATCGCTTCCAAACTAATTAGCTGAGTAACATCGACGACCTGACAAGCTGCTAAGTAATTACGCATTCGTTGTAGCGCCTCAGCAGGAGTCAAAAGCTGGCGTTTAGCGCGTGTAGTTGCCATGAAGAATTCACCGATAACCTGGGTACTAATTAGGGCGCGGTTAGTCCGAATTAGTTTATCTACAATTTCAATTGCCCGATCTTGTTTTTTCCGGTCTAAAGGGTCGTATATATAGACGAGAATGTTAGTATCCAGCAAAATTTTACCGTTCATAGAGGTCTTCCCGTCGCCAGTCTCGTCCTCCCGGTAAGGAATTGCGGTTTTTGATGTTGTTGATAAACTGTTTTTCTGTTTCCCAAGCAGCTAAATTTGTTTGGGAAACAGGTATAGAACTGATATGTAGATCGATCGCTTGACGAATAATTTCAGCTTCACTAATCCCTGCTTGTTGGGCGATCGCCTTCAGTAAATTTTCTTGCCGGGGTTCAATGTAAATTTGCTTGCGTATTTTACCAGACATAATTTTGCCAGCAATTTATATACATTACATTATACATCATTATTTATATACTTAATTTTTTGTAAAGTTATCTGAAGTGCATTGAAAAACAGTGTAAAATTCCTATATAAAACCTTTAAGGTTTAATCCCGACAATTGGAATCGAGCAATTAAACTCTTTATTAAAATGCGATCGCATTCTTCCGCTGACAGAGATAGGCGTGTTTCGAGACCCTATATGAGTAAAGATGCGATCGCCCCTTTACTTCTTTCCCTTTTTTCTGTACCATTCCGAAATATAACTTTAATTAAATATCAAACGATAGTTCTTCCTTGTCAACACTACTATATCATAAAAAAATCAAGCCTGTCAAGAGGTTTATCTATATATTTTGGCGAATGAGAGCGGAGAGAATGGGGAAGTGCGATCGGACTTGTGTAGATGTAATAAGTAGAGTGGACTGATATCTTGCATTACCCATTCAACCCGCAAGAGACTCAAGTCTCTTGCTAATAGCGAAAGTCGTCTAAAGACGACTGAAGTCAGTTTCAAGTCCAGAAAAATCGAATAAAACCTTTCTTTCTTGAGTCCACTTAAGTGGACTTTCGCTATTAGCCGTGGAATTGATTCCACGGCGGGTGAAATGCGTAGGGCAAAGATTTATCTACAATTCTGAGCAGGCGTATATATGAGCGCACATTTTCCCACATCTACATAATACTACCATAAAATAAAAATGTCAAGTGCGATCGCAAAAAATCTTCCCTGTACGTTGTTGCGCTTGGGCGCTAAAAGAGCGCTAAAGCGCAACAACGTACCTAATTACTCAGCGTGCTGACGATACCAATCGATCGTATTCTTCAGCCCTTGCTTAAACTCCACTTGCGCCGTAAAGCCAAACTTCTCCTTAGCGCGTTCAGTATCCAAACAACGCCGAGGTTGACCGTTCGGCTGATCCGTTTCCCAAACAATTTCACCCTCAAATCCCATCAAATCGCAGATTAATTCCACCAAATCCTTGATAGTAATCTCATAATTAGTTCCCAAGTTCACCGGGTCAGACTCATCGTAAGACACAGTAGCCATCACAATCCCCCGCGCCGCATCATCTACATAGAGAAACTCGCGACTCGGACTACCATCACCCCAAACAGGTAACTGTTTATCTCCCCGTTGTTGCGCCTCGTGAACTTTGCGAATTAACGCCGGAATTACATGAGAACTACGGGGATCGAAATTATCCTCTGGGCCGTACAAATTCACAGGTAACAGATAAACACCATTGAATCCATACTGCTGTCGATAAGATTGCAGTTGCACCAATAAAGCTTTTTTCGCTACACCGTAAGGCGCGTTCGTTTCTTCAGGATAACCATTCCAAAGGTCATCCTCTTTAAACGGAACTGGTGTAAATTTGGGATAAGCACAAATCGTGCCAACGCAGACAAATTTTTCCACACCAACTTCATAGGCAGCGTGAATTAATTGCACGCCCATCATCAGATTATCGTAGAACAATTCACCAGGTTTTTCCCGATTTAAACCAATCCCGCCAACGTGCGCCGCCAAGTGAACTATGACATCTTGCTGTTGGACAACTTTTTGACAAGCGGACATCGATCGCAAATCGCAATCGCGCGATCGCACCACCGTAATCTTATTTCGATCGGCCCCAGCTTCACACAATTCTCGCACCACTTGGCGGCCCAAGAAACCAGCCCCGCCAGTGACCAAAATTCGTTTATCTTTCAAATCTAATCCTGTCATATCTCGATCCTCATCTGTCGGGGCTTTATTCCATCAATCCATAAGGCTGCCTATTTCTTGACGAATAGTAGCAATATCTGGCGCAAATTTCGCTCCCTTACCATCAGGTAAAGTCAGCCCTAATCGTTGCAAATCTGCTTCTACCATCAAACCAACTAACTCTGGAAATGTCACAGAAGGTTCCCAACCCAACTTTTGTTTCGCCTTAGAGGGATCGCCAATCAGCAACTCAACCTCAGCTGGGCGCAAATATCGCTCATCAAACTCCACATAGTCGTGCCAATCTAAATTGACATAACCAAAAGCTAAATCCAAAAATTCCCGAATCGAGTAAGTTTCACCCGTCGCAATTACATAATCATCCGGTTGATCTTGCTGTAGCATCAGCCACATCGCCCGAACATAATCCCTCGCATAACCCCAGTCCCGCTTAGAATCGAGATTGCCCAGATACGTCTTTTTCTGCTTCCCCGCTAAAATGCGTGCGATCGCCCGCGTAATCTTCCGCGTCACAAACGTCTCACCTCTACGGGGACTTTCGTGGTTAAACAGTATCCCATTACACGCAAACAGCCCGTAAGACTCCCGATAATTCACCGTTTGCCAGTGCGCGTAAAGCTTAGCGCAAGCATAAGGACTCCTGGGATAAAACGGCGTCGTCTCCTTCTGCGGGACCTCCTGCACCTTACCAAACATCTCAGAAGAACCCGCCTGATAGAACCGCACCTCAATTCCCGTGCGCTGCTGATAATCCCGAATCGCCTCCAACAGACGCAGCGTCCCCATCGCCACCGTATCAACTGTGTACTCAGGCGAGTCAAAGCTAACTCGGACGTGGGATTGAGCCCCCAGGTTATAAATTTCTACTGGTTTGACTTCCTCCAGAATCCGGCGCAGCGTCGTTCCATCGGTTAAATCGCCGTAGTGCAGAAACAACCGCGCTGTCGGATTGTGAGGATCTACATACATATGATCGATCCGATCGGTATTGAACGTAGAAGTCCGCCGGATAATCCCATGAACCTCATAGTCTTGTTCGAGCAACAACTCACTCAAGTAAGATCCATCTTGACCCGTAATGCCAGTGAGTAATGCTCGCTTCCTTTGTGTCATCTTCCCAATTCCCCAGCAATCTTTAAATTAAAACACATCTCTTGCAGGCGCTGCCTTCCCCATGACTTGCAGATTAAACAAAGTCGGCTAATGTCAGAACTGGCGCAATTCACCTGCATACGTTGGAACTCCTGGTTTCTTGGCTTCCGACTGGAGGCGAAGGAGTAGCAGGGTTTCAACCCTTTCCTACGTTAACCCATAGTCTCAGGACAAGCATCAAGAAACTATGTAGTTTCTGCAAAGAATTATGAGAATTTGCCTTATTGTCAATTTCTTCTAATAGCTTCAGGACTTAGGTAGCGAGTTCAATGAGCTTCAAAATTCCTAATTTTGATTTCTTACTTAGCCAATCTCGAAATAAGTACGTAAGTCCTGATTTTGATTTAAGAGCTATAGTTAGCTCTTAGTAAGCACCGTTATTTGTGGGGAAAATAACAACACCAATAGTTTTGAAAATCACCCACAAATCTAGCCATAAATTCCGGAAATTGACATAGTAGACATCAATCTGGACTCGGCGTTCATAGGGAATATCATTACGTCCAGAAACTTGCCACAGCCCAGTAATACCGGGCTTAATAGTCAAAATTTTATCAATATTGCGACCGTACATGAACAGCTCCTCCACAACTAAAGGTCGGGGGCCAACAACGCTCATATCCCCCTTTAAAACGTTCCAGAACTGGGGAAATTCGTCCAGGCTGGTTACCCGCAAAAATTTTCCTATACAGGTAACGCGGGGATCATTTTTGAGTTTGAAATTGCCCTCGAATTCTGACCGCAACTCAGGCGAGGTTTCCATCATCTCCCGGAGGATTTCATCCGCATTGGTGACCATTGTTCTGAATTTAATACAGCCAAAAGGCTTGTAATTTTTCCCAATGCGTTTCTGCCTATAAAAAATCGGGCCAGGGGAACCGATCGCAATCAGTGAGGCTAACAGCAGGTATACCGGGGAAAACAGGATCAAAACCAATAAGGAAAACACAATATCGAACAGCCGCTTGGCAAAGTCCCCTTTGACATCCTCAAGAGGCAGACCTGTGTCTCTGCTTGTAAGCACTCTGGGCTGCAAACCACGCTTCCTAAACCCCCGAAATAGCTTGCCGGAGATCAACGGGCTTTCGGCAGTCATTTTACTCCTTACACTACTTCACACCACACACACAGTCCACATCATAAAGCCTTAAGACACTTTAAGAGGAGAGGAGGAAGTCAAAAGTCAAAAGAAACAGGGGACAAGTAAGAAGGGGCTAGGGGAACAAGGGGAGAGTCAACAGGATAACGACCTAACTTCGATCGCGAGACTTGAATCTGCGATAGGAGCGATCGACAAAAGCCAGGTAGCGCTTTTCAAAGATTGTCGGCCCAAACTTAACTGCCTGCTCAAGCGCCATCTCTGGATTAAAATTACCTGACTGCGCTTCAAAAGTCTTGACAGCTTCCACCAAAGCTAGTTCCGATTGCTCCTCAAAAAGTAATCCAGTGCCAGTATCGGGACTTTCCCGAATATCCCGTACCGTTTCCCTGGCACCCCCAGCACCGTAAGCAATCACTGGCGTCCCACAAGCTTGCGCTTCCACCAGCGCAATGCCAAAATCCTCACAGGCAGCATACACAAACGCTTTTGCCTGAGCCATGTATTTTTCCACCACCGCATCTGGCTGCGGCCCCAGCACCTGCACGTTGGGGCCAGCCAATTGGCGGAGTTCTTTCAACTCTGGGCCAGTACCAATCACCACCAAAGGCCGTCCCAGCTGATTAAAAGCCCTGATAATTAAAGATACTTTTTTGTAGCTCACCAGCCGGGAAACAGTCAGGTAAAAATCTTCCTTCTTTTCCTGAAACGGAAATCGGTCAATATTAACTGGCGGGTAAATTACCTCTGCGCGGCGGCGGTAGCACCGCCAGATCCGTTTAGCCGTGTGTCCGGAGTTGGCAATGAAATAATCTACCCGATTGGCAGATAGAACATCCCACTGGCGCAGGCGATGCAGCAAATACCGCGTCAGGATGCCCTGGATGCCTCTCCCCATCGTACTACTGCCAAGATAATCAAAAGTCAAGTCCCAGGCGAAACGCATAGGCGCATGGCAGTAGCAGATATGCAGCTGCTGCGGCGTCGTAATGACGCCTTTGGCGACAGTGTGGGAGGAAGACAGAATCACGTCATACCCCCGTAAATCCAATTGTTCGATCGCGATCGGCAAAAAAGGCAGATATTTCTGCACCCCTTTACGGGCCAAAGGAAAATATTGCAAAAATGTCGTGCCAATAGACCGCTGATATAAATAGCTCTCTGGATTGGTCGATTCAAAGTCAATCAAGGCATAAAGATCGGCATCAATGTGCTTCAGGATCTCCTTAACAACCAGTTCTGAACCCCCGGTGGCTTTGGGTGTCAACCACTCATGGACGATCGCATATTTCAACACCACAGCAAACTTTAGCGAAACAATTTTAGATTTTTAATTTTCAGCAGCCAAATTTTACGCCTACCATTAAATCTCCCTGACTTATATTATCCTTGATAAAATCTTTTGTTGTACTGCTTTTCGATCTTATATAAATGTAGGTTTTTGGCTCTTTTATTTTTTCAGTCTTACACATTTTTTCCGCTCGCAGCCACAAGTCTGTATCCTCAAAAATATCCATCTTATTAAAGCCATTTAGTTCAAAGAAAATATCTCTTCTGCCAAAAAAAGTAGCCCCCAATACACACTCACTTACGTTAATAAGCTGATTTTGTTGGTAATAATCCGGAACCCACATTTCTCCTTCTATTTCCACCCCCCCCTCAATTAGGTCAATTTCTGGATGGTATTTCATATAGTCAAGACGCGACTGCAAATGATCGGGCTTGTATTTATCATCGCTGTCAATGAATGTAATGTAAGTGCCAAATGATGCTTGTATCCCAGCATTTCTGGCATATGCAGCTTTCCGGTTTCTCTGCTTCATGTAGCGAATATTATCAAATTTATGAATCAAAGGAGCGATAATTTCAAAGGAATTGTCCTGACTACCATCATCGACAATAATCAGTTCCCAATCTCGAAAAGTTTGATTGAGAACACTGTTGATACAATCGCTTAAATATTCAGCGCGATTAAAGGTTGGCAGAATAATCGATATTTCAGGAATTGCAGAAAAGTTTAGACGCCGCATTCTAGATATACTTGATTTTTTTGCGAATGATTTTTTTTGCCACAGGTTCAATATCACCTGAATTCGTGCCAACCCAAAAAAGTAAAATTTATTGAAACAGATTAAAAAAATATGGAAAAAGGCTTAGGTATCAGTACCCAGCCTTTGTAGAGGTAACGGTAGAGGTAAATCTTTGTCTCCCTATACCTCTATGCCGATCGCGAATGTTAGCTCGATCGACTAATCCACTTTTCTTTCCCCGTGGGTCGCCACAAAATTTGGCTTACAAAGAATGCACCCAGTAGCAGTTTGGAGGAAACTTCCAGCTTCAGCCCGATCGTCAAAAAGTGCAAATTGGTTGAACTATCTCAACAATCCCACCCCCATTAGGGGGTCGGGAGAAGATTAAGGATTTGTTGTTTGAGCAGCTAACATCTGCTTTAGTTTTTCTAACTCCTGCGCCCAACGGGGATCGGGTTGCACTGCGTCTGTGTTAACCGATGTGTTCCCGCCGCTACCGCTGCTGGCACCACGGTTCCTCTTTTTGTTGTTACGACGACCCCCCTTGTCGCTCGTGGGGGCAGGAGCGCTGCTGGGTGCCCTGTTGGTGGTGACTGGCTGTGGTGGAGGTGCGTCCTCCTCACCTTGACCTTTAGAACGAGGCAATGCCTTTTCAATTTTTAAGGCGCTCTCTTTGAAAACATAGCCGTTGAACTTTTCAATAAATTGATCGGCTTGCTCATCATTCGGCACGGTCACAAAACCGAAACCACGGCATTTGCCAGTTTTACGGTCTTTGATCACCTTAGTGGAGATGGAATCGCCAGCTTCAGCAAAAACCGTTTGTAACTCTTGCCGATCGATTTCTTCTTTGGGCAGATTGCCTACATACAGACGAATAGACATGGAAGATCCTCCAGACTTTAGGTCAAAAAAACTTTATTGCCCAGCGCTCCCTGCGTGTTAGCTGAGGAGAAACTGGATTGACGAACGCTTAAACAAACCAATTGTTGTGTCCCTCTGACCAATTACCACCAAACAGCCGATCGCATGAAAAAACGCTCATTTATACTCGGTGTCCAAGATTTTACACCTAACTTTAAGGCATAAGACTCTACTTTAAGCCAGTTAAAGTCAAATGTTTTGTTCTTATCTTGTTTGCATGAAAAATTGACGCCATTCTTTAAGGTATCACGGCTTTTAGCATAGAACCAGTTCTCTGGATAGATTTCAGCCTCAACTTCAATCTGTCACAGGTGGAGTACTCCTCTGGCAGGACTTGAGTTTTTACCATAGGCATTCTTACAGATTGTACGACAGGGCTAGAGGTCTTTACCCACTAGCAAACAAAAACCAGCCTTTGGCTTTGGCTGGTTGAGCTTGCTGTGTTGGGAGAAGGAAATCTTGGTAATCATTGATTCTACGGACAAATATCCCTAAACCCCAGTCTGTATGTTTTTACACCTATTAGCAGAACTGCAACCACTTTCACCCCACTGCTACAAAAGCTTTTGGGATTACTTTTCTACAGACTGGCTACTTCAGAAATTTGCCTCTTGCTCGATCTGGCACCAAGGAATTCCTGTAAAGAAATGTAACACGATGGCAAATATTCTGCAACTTTTCTTTACATTTAGTCATTGTCAGTTGTCAGTTGTCAGTTGTCATTGGTCAGTTGTCATTGGTAATTCTCTCTGCCACTCTCCCACTTTTCGTTTTAAGCGAGCTTGGTATTAAAACTCAAAAACTCTTACCCCCCACCTCGGTAGATAATGTAAGCTCCCCAGACAGCCGCCCCCAGCGCTAAAATCGTAGACCAGATCGGGTGAAAGCCCTGACTGGTTCTGCCAGTTTGGGTTTTTAGAGTGTCAATATCAATCCAGGGAGTGGCTCCCCGGCGAAACCAGCCCGTTACTGTTAGAGGTCGATTCACCAAATCGCTAGGACGGGTTGAGTGCGGCCAGAGATTCCCCATTGGGCCAAACCTTGAGAAGTGGTGTAATTTAACCAAACCAGTTGGGGTTTGTAGAATTAGGTCTTGGCACAGCCAGTTACCGATACCGGGACGCCCCAAGAGTTTTCCTTGTAGACTTACTGGCTGACTATCCACGGGTAAGGCAGCAGGGTTAGCGAGCAAGTCTGGTAACAGCGCTTCACCTTGTAGGTTAAAAGGTTTGATATCTGGAAAAAAAGAATTAATCCGCAAAAAGATGCCCATGCTGATGCCGATGAGCAGGGAACCGTATAAAAGCGATCGATCTCCCCACATCCAATCAAGCGGTCGGAATCTGACCAGATTGCTAATCCCGCCAATCAACCACAATATCCCTGTAAGGGCTAAACCCAGAAAAACGCCAAAATAGGGCGAACCTTGTAAGAAAAATTTTGATTTTTGAGCGGTGAGAGAAGACTGGGAACTAAAGTTAAGCTCGGTTTCTAGATTCCAATAGCTGGCGTAGCGGGCTAATATTTGCAAACGCTTTCCCATTGGGGGATGAGAATTATTAATGGCTAACCAGCGCGTCGAGGGGTTGAGGTAATCCCAGGCCAAAATCGGTTCTAGAGGAATAAGAGGATATAGACTGCCTAAAGTAATCGCCTGACGATACCCCACTGGTGTCAAAAGTTCAAACCCCTCAAGCAGATAACTTGTCTGTCCCTGTCGCTCCACATCATTAGCAATGCCGATCGCAATTTTCAGGAGTGCGCGGGTGAGTCCGTTGGGATTGCCAGTGATTTCGCAGGAAATGCGATCGCTATAATAAATCCTCGCCCTTGACAACCACAAAATCGGCCACCGAAATAGCCAGTAAATACCATAACCCAAAGCTGCGAAAGCCCCGGCAATAAAGCGCAAGAATGCGTTTTGCCACTGCTCTCCCAACGTGGATACTCGCCAGTAGAAAGTGTATGGAACCTGGGCAACCAGAACTCCCAGTGACATCAGTACAAAATCCCAATCAAGGATATGCCCCAATTGAGCGGCATAAATGCTAGCGATTTCGTCATCTGCCAATCGATCTAATAATCCCTGACTGACTGCAATTCTGGCAGTACGTCGCAAATTCCCATAAGTCAGCGCCAGGGGTGCAGAATCGGGTAACACGAATAAGGTGGGAGCGGGCAGGCGTCGCTCGCGGGTAAAACTTTGTAGCACTCTAGCGGCTTCGGGACTGCGTGAGGTCAGCGTTTCTAATGATAATGACTTGAGGCCATAATAAGACCTCAGCAGTCCATCCATTAACCAGGGAGATGCCGCAACCAGCGCTAGAGTCGCTATTACTGCTGCAATGGGAACAAACCGCGTTGGGCTGCTATAGTAATTATCGCTGACGTAGATAACCCGCAGTTTAATTAAAAGATCGCTCGTGGTTTCGATCGCAAAGTTGAGGATGCCACCAAGTGCCCAAAATACAAAGATAAACAGCGCGATCGCAGTTAATGCCTGTACCCCCCAAAGCTGCGATATATCAAAGTGGAAACCTGTCTTTGCTGGCAAGCGTTGCCACTTCTTAGCCCGTCCAGCTTGTTTCCATTCAGCTTGATAGGGTGCGAGGTTTTCTTTTTTCTCCTCTACGGGCAAAGCATTTACATCTGAATTAGGCGACAATTTCTCAGCTTGCTTGTCCGAATGCTTCGGTGATTGGGGATTGCTGATTGGGGATTGGTGATTGGGGATTGGATATTCTCCCCCACTCCCCCGCTTCCCCTCCTCGGACG
>CASBRD010000393.1 GCA_949128025.1 Oscillatoriales cyanobacterium PMM_0008
ATCCATAAGTAAGGTAAGCTGATGGGTTCATTGGGTGCATTCTTGCGTTTTGCCTGTCGTTGAATGGTTTCGCGGACTTCTAGCGCTTTTAGGAGACAGCTACAAATCTCTTCGGGGTCAATAGCATTGCGAAAGGGTTCAAAGATTGCGGCTGTTTCTCCCAATCTTCCTAATAATCCTAAATCTTGTGATAGAGTTTCGGGGGAGGTGTTGGGAATGAATAGGACATCAATTTCCCGTGTCTCTGATGAGACTTTTCGATCGGGTTTTACTTCTCCGTAGGGAGTTAGTAATTCCTCTAGGTAATCTTTGGCAAATTGATCGTGGATAAAGCGGGTCATGGTCAGAAATTTTTGCTACTATCTAGTATATTTCAAATTATAGAAGTGCGATCGCATATTCCATCAACTAGCGATCGCACCCGCAGTCAGCGATAAAGGTTCTATATAATCTCGATCGAGATAGATTATCTCTATTTTTAGCTCGATCGCATCAAATTTGCCAAGGTCTGCGATCGCAGACTTATTCAGCAAGCCCTAAGTAGGTGGGCATAATTAAACGTAAAACTGCCAGGCCCTTAGAAACCCGGTTTCTTGAAGAAACCGGGTTTCTGGGAGTTCAGTTTATTTACGCCCACCTACTTATGAGGTTTAACAAGAGGCAGAGCATCAGTAATTTTGCGATCGGGTTCAACCCGGTCACGAGGATAATTTAGTAATTTGGTATTGCATTGCCTTTATGGGCGGCAACCTGATAGGATACTGTGCAAATTGACGACGTTACCAATCACTGCGATCGCAGGCGCTAAAAACTTCGCTTTCTCAATTTGCTCTACAATTGTACCCAAAGTACCTATTAGTTCTTCCTGTTCGGGACGAGTACCCCAACGCACTAAAGCTACCGGAGTTTCTAAACTCAAGCCAGCTAAATGTAGCTGTTCGACAATGTAGGGCAAATTGTGGACGCCCATGTAGATTACAATTGTTTCGGAACCGTGAGCGATCGCACTCCAATTCACGGCTGGTCGGTACTTCCCGGCTGATTCGTGACCAGTGACAAACGTAACCGACGAACTATAAGAACGGTGAGTGAGAGGAATTCCCGCATAAGCTGGTGCTGCAATTCCAGAAGTTACCCCCGGCACTACTTCTACCGGCACTCCCGCACGCACCAAATCTTCCATTTCTTCGCCACCGCGACCAAACACAAACGGATCGCCACCTTTCAACCTGACAACGATCGCCTCTGTTTGCGCCTTTTCTATTAATAGCTGATTTGTCTCTTCCTGCAATAACGAGTGACGCCCCATGCGCTTACCCGCATCAATTTTCTCAGCTTGCGGGTTAATCATTGCCAAAATTTGAGGACTCACGAGCGCATCGTAAACTACCACATCCGCACATTCTAAAAGCCCTTTTCCTTTCAGCGTCATTAAGCCCGGATCTCCCGGCCCCGCACCCACCAAATATACCTTACCCAAAACTCTCTTCCTCTCTTCCTTCGTTTCCTTTGTGCCAATGTGGTTCATTCTTTCGTCAAATCCAAAATCAAATCTGCTAACTCAGCACTCGTTCCTATCGCGTCAGCCAAATGAAAACTGACCGTAGGAAACTCCTGTTTAATTTGCTCTACAGATTGAGCTAGAGCATCAGTAATTCCACCAGCAAATAGAAAATATGGTAAAATTCCAATCCGCCTATAACTCGACATCACTAACTCTTTCACCTGAAATTCCAGCTTTGGCGATACAGACCAGTAAGCGGGGACTGCTCCCAATTGGGTAGCCAGAGTTTCCACAGGCTGATTTGCACCTTGGCGGCGACTACCGTGAGATAACAAAATCCAGATATCTGCATCAAAATAAATCATCTGGTTTGCCAACAACTTCGCCATCCCAGAGTGAGATCCCAAGTGAGGTCGAATCTCAACAGCCAAATCTGAGCCAAAAGCCTGCTGTGCAGTTGCTACCTCCGCTGGTATATCCACCATGACATGAACCCCCGGCAGCAGAAACAGGGGTATCACTTGCAGGTTTTTGAATCCAGATGCGATCGCATATTCGCCAAATTGCTCGATCTGCTTGTGTAACGGCAAATGGGCCAATTCTAGGCAGGCCGTGCCAACCAGGGGTTGCAAACCATTGCAATCAGGCATCTGGTCGAAACCAGTCGGGGCCAAAGAGGTTTTGCTATTAGACTGTAAACACCCCAGCTTGTCGGAGATTGACTCAGCCAACCTCTCGACCTCAACTTGAGGACGAGGGTCGCGACTACCGTGGGAGACTAGCAGATAGGCAGATTGCAATTGCAAGCGAGTATGTAAAAGCGAAGACTTTAATGTTTCAGTTAAAATACTAGCGTTTATTCAGAATATATTTTGTATAAAATGTTTCTATCTTGATGATTTCTTTAGAAACAGAAAGAGCCAGGGTATAGACTGTTCCCTGACTCTTCTTTGTCCTATTCTCGTTTAAAGCTCAGACATTTAGACTTTTTCCTTCATCGGATCGGCAACATATCTGAAATCCGGTTCAGAATTCCAAGGCCCGCGCTCATCCTTACCATTTTGAGACAAGTTGAAGTAAAGATCGACGGTACTATCCGGCTGAATATTGCCAAACATGGGATCGGTAAGCTTACCCAGCGAATCCAGCGCATTCATGAACATCTTGGTATGGGAAATTTCGCGGGTTAAAAGATGCACTAGAGTATTTTTGGTTCCCTCATCCGGTGCGAGTTTAATCAATGCTTCGTAAGTCTGACGCGCACCAGCTTCGGCAGCGACATTTGCTCGCAAGTCGCGCACGACATCGCCTCCTTCATTAATATAGGCGGCAGTCCAGGCACTACCCTGACTGTCTAAGAAATGAGGCCCCATACCGCGCACGGCAAACAGCGTACTCTTATAAGCTTCTGTTTGGTCAACATTCTTGGTGTGTCCTTCGATTAGTTTGCCCACCATTTCTAAGTGGCTAAACTCCTCAAGTGCAATATCTTGAAGCATATCGCGAATACCGGCATTTTCGCAGTGAAAAGATTGTACCCAATATTGTAGCGCTGCGGTGAGTTCGCCTGTGGCTCCACCGAACTGCTCTAGGAGCAACTGGGCAAAACGAGGATGGGCTTCATTGATATTTACAGTATGAATTGTTTCTTTCTTGTGAAAAAACATGAATTGTACTCCCTTCTCAGTGCCTCAGAAAAAATCTTTAGCTCTCTCACGAAAACTGTCGAATCTTTTACTCTCCTAACAGCTTATAGCGGGCATCAAATCATAACCTGCATCTTGAGACAGAGTTGAAATTATTGATAGCTCTATCTTGAGTTAAGTAGTGTGGAGTTGCGTTACAATACGGCTCAGTTAAGAAGTAGGCCCAGAAACCCAGTTTCGTCAATGAGATGTGAACGGGTTTGCGTTGGCGTAGCCTGCCGTAGGCATATCGCACTTGACAAATTTGATAATTTATGTATAGTGATGTGAATGCGATCGCACTTTTGACTGCCTGTTGTATTACTCCGTTCCCGCCACAAGATTATGTAGGGGCGAAGCATTGCGGAATTAACTTTTCGGTTTTGAGTTAAGCTTAATCCCGCAATGCTTCGCCCTCCCACTATACATAGTCTTCCACC
>CASBRD010000394.1 GCA_949128025.1 Oscillatoriales cyanobacterium PMM_0008
CGGTGCAATTGTTTAATGGCTTGCTGCAAAACTTGGCTTGGTACTTCGCCCAATCGGGGAAATACCTTTTTAGCGTTTGGCAAGGCATTAAGCTGCTTCACTTCGCTAGGGAAAGGACTGTCAGCAGCCATGATGTACTCATGGACAATCGAGCATCTGTCAACCATGCATTTCCGACTATTGCACCAATCCTTAATTTCTCGCAGCCCATAGTTATAGGCAACGCGACAAACATCCATCCACTCAAAGAGTGACTGCTCTTGAGTGATGTTGGGATAGATTCGATAGCGGTAATTCATGGTTAGCATTCCACTATTTTAACATATTTAGTGGCAGATGCAATGCTATTAAATATAAAGCCGTGCTAGAAGCACGGGGTTTTAAACCCAATTCTTCGATAAATAAGCCTTTTAGAAATAATCCTAAAAGGCATACAGGGAAAATAATTCACTCTCTTCGCCTACTTAAAGTTTTACTTCGATATCCACACCTGCTGGCAGATCGAGTTTCATTAAGGCATCAATAGTTTTAGAAGAGGGCTGATAAATGTCGATAATCCGGCGGTGAGTCCGCGTTTCAAAATGTTCCCGCGAATCTTTATCTACGTGAGGGGAACGCAGAAGGCAATAGATTTTCCGGCGCGTTGGGAGGGGAATGGGGCCGATCGCTGTAGCTTGCGTCCGATTGGCTGTATCGACAATCTTCTCGCAAGAAGTATCGAGCAGACGGCGATCGAAAGCCTTAAGACGAATACGAATTTTTTGTTGCTGAAGTGCTGCCATTTTAAATTTTCTAGGTTCTGAGTAGTTGGTAAGGGCAAATGCTAGTGAAATGCCCTTTTAGTGATAGAGAAGGATGCCAAAGGAGCAGAAAGGCATCGGCTTTCTGCTCCTTATTTATTTGGAGACGCTTCTACTTCAGGATTTTAGAAACGACACCCGCACCGATCGTGCGACCGCCTTCGCGAATGGCGAAGCGCATACCTTGTTCGATCGCGATCGGGTTAATTAACTCAACCGTCATCTTAATGCGATCGCCCGGCATGATCATCTCCGCCTCAGCGCCATCATCAGATGTGAACGCTTTGATCGTACCTGTTACATCCGTTGTCCGCACATAGAACTGAGGACGATAGCCTGCGAAAAATGGAGTCTTCCGACCACCTTCTTTTTCCGTCAGTACATACACTTCCCCTTCAAATTGAGTGTGAGGCTTAATCGTACCCGGCTTGGCTAGCACCATACCGCGCTCGATATCTTCCTTCTTCAGACCCCGAAGCAACAGCCCTACGTTATCTCCTGCCATTCCTTCGTCCAGAGTCTTCTGGAACATTTCCACACCCGTGACAGCCGTGCTGCGAGTATCTCTGATTCCCACCAGCTCGACTGTTTCGCCTACCTTGACTTTACCCCGCTCGATCCGACCAGTGGCGACGGTACCCCGACCCGTGATCGTGAACACATCTTCTACTGCCATCAGGAACGGCTTGTCAATCTCCCGTTCTGGCGTGGGAATGTACGAATCGACAGCATCCATCAGAGCGTAGATTTGATCGACCCACTCATCCTCACCCCGTGGGGTTTTGGGACTTTTCGTCATTTTTTCCAACGCCAACAGTGCCGAACCTGGCACGATGGGAATATTGTCACCATCGAATTCATAAGAACTCAAAAGTTCGCGCACTTCCAAATCCACCAGTTCCAACAATTCTTCGTCATCCACCATGTCTTTCTTATTCAAGAAGACAACTAGGTTGGGGACGCCTACCTGCTTGGCTAGGAGGATATGTTCCCGCGTCTGAGGCATTGGGCCGTCAGCCGCTGACACGACCAGAATGGCTCCGTCCATTTGAGCGGCACCAGTGATCATGTTTTTCACGTAGTCCGCGTGTCCGGGGCAGTCTACGTGGGCATAGTGTCTGCTTTCAGTTTCATACTCAACGTGGGCTGTGTTGATGGTGATCCCCCGCGCTTTTTCTTCAGGAGCAGCATCAATATCAGCATACCCCTTGGCTTTCGCGCGACCGATCGCGGCCAGGGTCATCGTAATTGCTGCCGTTAAGGTTGTTTTGCCGTGGTCAACGTGACCGATCGTGCCGATGTTTACGTGGGGTTTATTCCGTTCAAACTTTGCGCGTGCCATGAATTTAGATGTTCCTTTTCCTTTGATCGATTAGTGATTCGAGATTTCAGATTTTAGATTTTAAACTCCATCAAATCTAAAATCTCAAATCTCAAATCTCAAATCCTTATGCGTTTCCTTTGCTCTTGGCGATGATAGCTTCAGCCACGTTACGCGGCACTTCTTCGTAGTGGCTAAACTCCATCGAGAAGATGCCCCGGCCTTGCGTCTTAGACCGGATATCCGTAGCGTAGCCAAACATTTCTGCCAGCGGCACCTTAGTGGTAACCTTGGCAATTCCCTGTTCGGAGCCCATTCCTTCGATTTGACCGCGACGGGAGTTGAGGTCACCCATTACATCTCCCAAAAAGTTTTCGGGAACTTCTACCTCAACTTTCATCATAGGCTCCAACAGCACTGGCGAAGCCTTCATTACAGCTTCTTTGATTGCCATAGAGCCGGCAATCTTAAAGGCCATTTCTGAGGAGTCTACGTCGTGGTAAGACCCATCTACCAGGGTTGCTCTCAGGTCAATCACCGGATATCCGGCCAAAATCCCTGATTCGCAGCTTTCTTTGATTCCTTCCTCGATCGGTTTGATGTATTCTTTCGGAATTACACCGCCGACAATCTTGGAGACGAATTCAAAGCCGGTACCCGGTTCTCCAGGTTGGATTTCGATCACGGCGTGACCGTACTGACCTTTACCACCGCTTTGACGGATAAATTTACCTTCTGCCCTGACAGATTTGCGTATCGTTTCGCGGTAAGCAACTTGCGGCGGGCCGACATTTGCTTCTACCTTGAATTCGCGCAACATCCGGTCAACCAGAATTTCCAGGTGCAGTTCGCCCATCCCCGCAATCACGGTTTGGTTGGTTTCGGGGTCATTGCGGACGCGGAAGGTGGGGTCTTCTTCCGACAAGGAATTGAGAGCTTTGGAGAGCTTCTCCATATCCTGTTTGGTTTTGGGTTCAACAGCTACGGAGATGACTGGCTCTGGAATGAACAAGGACTCTAGAATCACGGGGGCGTTTTCATCGCAGATGGTATCGCCGGTAATCGTGTCCTTCAGACCAAGCGCAGCGCCTAAATCACCGGCTCGGAGTTCATCCACATCAATCCGTTCGTCCGCCTTCAATACAATCAGCCGAGATACCCGTTCCTTTTTATCTTTGGTTGAGTTAAGGACGTAGCTGCCTTTTTTGAGGACGCCAGAGTAAACCCGAATGAAGGTTAGGCGACCGTAGGGGTCTGCCATGATCTTGAAGGCTAAGGCTGACATTGGCTCGCTATCTGCGGCTTGCCGCAATACTGGGCTGCCATCTAGCAATTGGCCTTGAACGGGAGGAACGTCTATTGGGGCGGGTAGGTAATCAACCACGGCATCCAACAATGGCTGAACGCCTTTGTTTTTGAAGGCAGAACCGCACAGCAGGGGTACGATCGTACCAGCGATCGTACCTTTCCGCAGTGCCGTTTTGATTTCCGCTTCGGTGAATTCTTCGCCTTCTAGGTATTTCTCGGTTAGGACATCATCTGTTTCGGCTACGGCTTCAATTAGCTTGAGCCGGAATTCGTCTGCTTTTTCTTGCAGGTCAGCCGGAATGTCTGTTTCCTCGATTTCTTTTCCTTGATCGTCTTTATAGAACGAGGCTTTCATGCGTACCAAGTCTATGATTCCCTTGAATTCATTTTCTGCCCCTATAGGAAGCTGAATGGGTACTGCATTTGACCTCATGCGATCGACGATCTGGTCGTAAACTTTATAGAAGTTTGCTCCAGTCCGATCCATTTTATTGACGAAGACAATCCGAGGCACGTTATACCGATCTGCCTGCCGCCAAACAGTCTCCGATTGAGGCTGCACTCCACCTACCGAGCAGAATACAGCGATCACCCCATCTAATACCCTCATGGAACGTTCGACTTCAATGGTGAAGTCAACGTGCCCTGGTGTATCGATGATGTTGATTTTATGGTCTTTCCAACTGGTGGTGATTGCGGCAGCAGTAATGGTAATTCCTCGCTCCCGCTCTTGCTCCATCCAGTCAGTTACGGTGGTTCCTTCATGGACTTCTCCAATCTTGTGAACCGTTCCCGAATAGAACAGAATCCGTTCTGTTGTTGTTGTCTTGCCCGCATCAATGTGGGCTGCAATCCCGATGTTGCGTGTTCTTTCAAGCGGGACGATACGTGCCACGGCTACCTCCTTTGGTTATTGCCGTAGATAAAAATTCGTTACTCTCTGTTAAGATTCTATACTTTTCTGATGCCCTCGCGGGTAAATCGGAAATCAATACCGATAATGGGCAAAAGCCTTATTTGCTTCAGCCATCCGGTGAGTTTCTTCCCGTTTGCGAATTGCGCTACCCGTTTCGTTAGCGGCATCCATCAGCTCGTTAGCCAATTTGCTGGCCATTGTTCGTCCGGCTCTCGCCCTAGAAAATTGAATCAACCAGCGTAGGGCTAACGTTGCACCCCTGTCGGCACGGACTTCCATTGGCACTTGGTAGGTCGCACCACCCACCCGGCGAGCTTTCACTTCTACCAAGGGCGTTGCATTGCGGACAGCCCGCTCAAACGTTTCTAGTGCATCTCCACCTGTCCGTTCCTCAATTATCTTAAGGGCATCATAAACAATTCCAGATGCAACGGACTCTTTCCCACTTCTCATTACCCGCCGCATAATCATGGTAACTAGGCGACTGTTATACACTGAGTCGGGTGGTATGGGACGTTTTTGAATGACAGCACGACGAGACATATTAAGCCAATTCCATGAAATTTCAAATGCCGACGCTAATTGCTTAGGCAAAGCTTAGAGTGAGTACATTTTTTGCCTTGGGGCCTCCAAAAGTTGGCAGACGCGGGATTAAAGCGTCTCACGCCTTTGCTTTAGGACGCTTTGTTCCGTATTTAGAACGCCCTTGACGGCGATCTTTTACTCCGGCAGTATCTAAAGTACCGCGAATAATGTGATATCTCACTCCGGGCAAGTCTTTTACGCGACCGCCCCGAATCATCACTACGGAGTGTTCTTGCAAATTATGACCGATGCCCGGAATATAAGATGTCACTTCAAACCCAGAGGTGAGGCGCACTCTGGCTACTTTGCGTAAAGCTGAGTTTGGCTTTTTAGGAGTTGTTGTATAAACTCTTGTACAAACGCCACGGCGCTGCGGGCAACTTTTCAACGCTGGAGATTTGGTTTTCTTGCGCGCTTTTTGCCGTTCATCACGAATTAGTTGTTGGATTGTGGGCATGAACTCTCAATCTACAGTTTTTGGCTGCTTTAAATTAACCACAAATGTAGATTATATCGCTTTTATTTTCTTTGTGTCAACTGCCTAACAAAAAATCATAGGTTAATGCTTTCGGGCCACAAGATTATCTAGGGGCGTTCGCTGTCGCGGCGCGGATGCGCGATTCATTCCGTGAGAAAACTGATGGATGTTTGAGGCGACAGACGATCGCCCGAATTCGAGATACCCTCCCACTATAGATATTCTTCCACAACCGTTGGGAGTCAAACCCATACTAAGCGCGATCGATCGAGAAGGAGTTACCGCAGCCACAGGTTTGAGTCGCATTAGGATTATGAAAGCGAAAACCGCCACCCATAAGATCTTCTGAGTAATCTAAGGTGAGGCCATCCAGGTATGGCAAGCTTTGAGCTTCCACAACCACTTGCAAACCATTGCAATCATAAACCCGATCGCTAGGCGCGATCTGGGTCTTACCCAGATCTGTTTCACCGATCGCATCCTCAAACTCCATTGTATACAACATTCCAGAACAGCCACCGGGCTGAACGCTGAGCCGAAACAGTGCCACTTTCCGCTGTTTTAGCTTGGCTCTGAGCCGTTTTACTTCACTGGCTGCTGATGCGCTGAGATGGATCATTGACTTAAAAAAGAACAAGTCATTGGGCATTGGGTATTGGGAATTTTAGATTTCAGATTTAAAATCTAAAATCTCCTCTGCCCCTAGTTGCGGGCGTAATCGTCTTGAAAACGGACAATATCATCTTCGCCTAGATATTCTCCATTTTGCACCTCAATCAAGATCAGAGAAATAACACCAGGATTTTCCAGCCTGTGATTGGTACACTGGGGAACGTATGTAGACTCATTAGCGGCAAGCAACCGTTCTTCATCTCCACAAGTTACTTTAGCAGTACCTGAAACCACGATCCAGTGTTCGCTGCGGTGATGGTGCATCTGTAAGCTAAGGCGGTGACCGGGCTTGACTTCAATTCGCTTGATCTTGTAACCCCGTCCTTCCTCCAAAGTGGTGAAGGAACCCCAAGGGCGCAGTTCTGTTGCTGCAACTGGGTTTGGTGTTGCTAGGAGGGATGAAGGTAGCACGGTTACTGGAGAAATTTCTTGAGACTGAGGCATGACTTCTTTCCTTGAGTACTGCTCTAGAATTAGTTTTGTGAAGATATCTGAAAATAGAGAAAGACTTTCAACGATCGGCAATGCGGCGAAACCTTAGCTAAACATAACAAAATCTACCTGGCATCTGTCACGGCAAAGTCAGTCAATAGTGGCAATTTATATGAATTCTTCATTTAGGAATTGTTATCTTTAAAAAAACTTTAAATGTCTATGGATTGGGCTGGATAAAAATGCCCAAACCGTTATGAACGCGAGCAGCACTACGAGGGGCTCGATTGATGAGTTGACCGCCAAGGTAAAGACTGGTGGAGCTACCACCATCAAGATTAAGAGCATCTACTGCGCCTATAAGTCTCATCAGTTCGGCCATTTCATTCAAACTAGGGCCGGGGCCGAGCGTGCGGTTGCCTACAGCTACTATCAAAATATTACCTGCGGTAGTTGTGCCGATCGCACTGCGATGAGCCGATTCCTGAATAAAAGAATCGCGGAATTGTTCGGCTTTAGCATCCAGAACAATCTTACCTTTTTGCAGTAAAACTGGCCCCGCGCCTACAATGTGGGGGTAGCGGTCAAACTCAGCTGGAACAGAATAGCTCTCAAGAGTCACAACGGTGCCAATAGCAAGCGCAGAAGTAATAGCAGGCGTTTTTGAGCCCGAATTGTCTCGTAAGACCGCCAGATAGCCATCAGGTGGGATGGGGAAGGACGTTTTACTGGGTATACCATTAGGCAGAGGGGTGTTGCTGAATGCTTCTGCACTGATTACTTGATTGTTTTGAACGGTAATAATAGTTTCGTTCTCGGTAAGGGGATTGTAAGTCGATCCCCACTCGCTGGTATGGAGGGCAAGACCGGATTGCACGTAGCCGCTATTAACAGAAACAATGGGTAAATGCTCGCCAGTTGATGTATTTAAAGTTTCCTGAAGGCCCAGATGTCCGATTTTTACTTCACCCGAATCATTCCAAGCGATCGCACCTCGATTTAAAATCGGACTGGATAGCCAGCGGCCATCTCGACGAATCGCTCCTAACGGCAACTGGGTATTGCGATTAAAAAAGCCAGCATTAATGGCACCTGCGACTTGCCACTGCTTAGCTTGCTCAATTAAAGGGGCAGTTCCCACCAAACTATGACGATTTCCCCAAATCGGTCTTAGCGCCACAGACTGGCGGGGATTGATTTCCAACCATACCACTGGGAAACGAGAAGTGCCCAAACTGAGAATCTGTTGTCTGTAGCGCAGTCCCGGAGCCCAAATAATATCTCGCTCTACCATAGCTTCAGGAGCTATGTCAATAACTAAGCGATAGGGACTCGGTAAACTCCAAACTCGCGGACGCAGACCGGAAGGAACGTCTACTCGGATAGTAGTGCGATTCTGACTTGTTTCAATCTTTAATGGTAGCCCTGGTTTGGGAGGAGCAATGGGTGGTATTGGTGGGTAAGGCGGGGGAAATCCTTGGTTTTCTGGTGCTATTTCTTCAGGAGGTTTGGGATGGTAATGTTCTATCAGGGCTGGAGTAGCTGCTGCATCAATCTGCAAAGTAAATGCTGCACCTTCTTGACTGACTTGCCAAGGAGTTGGACTAGAGAGATCTAGTACGATACGATGTGCTACCGTCTCTTTATCGCTGCCACTTTGTGAGTCCTGTCGAATATCGTTGACTGTAACGGCAGGCGAGTTAATTCGCAGTGTTGTACCATCAACTTTTATCTGCCAACCAGCCTCAAGAGCAAAATCGGTAATATCTAGATAGCGGTATTGGTTTGTTAGCCAAGTAGCGAGAATTAGGGGTGACGCGGCGGGTTCGGAAAACCACTGCACTGGCTGTCTGGTTGAATCCCACGTACTCAGTAATTCGACTCCGATTGTTTGCGTTAACCCCACGTCGGCTACTGCGATGCGAACCTTTTGGCTTCCGCCTACTTGCCACTGGCTCCAGAGTGCGGGCAAAGTCCGACCGTTCAAAGAGACCTCGCTGCCCTGTACGAGCAATTTAGGTTGTGCTGAAGAAGGCTTGGGAACGGCAACGGGCAACTGTTTGCTCAGTATTGTCATTGGTTTTGCCAGTACCAGCTGCTCCTCTTTTTTTAGAGAGGAGATTGCCATCCACAGGGATATGGCGATTATAGACACCATTGCGAGTCTGTAGTGTTTGTGCCTTTGTGGCGATCGTTTGTAGCGCCAAAGCCACCGAGAAAGAGAACGAAAAAGTCGAGTTTTACGGAGCCAAACCATGCTAGGGGCTCTCTTGCTAGGGTCAGAAGGATCTAGAATCAAGGGCTTCGCCGTGATCGCTCAGCCGAACGGTTTGGTGGAATTACTCCGTTCCCGCCACAAGATTATGTAGGGGCGTTCGCCTTGGCGTGCCGTAGGCATTAGCATTGCGGAATTAACTTTTCGGTTTTGAGTTAAGCTTAATCCCGCAATGCTTCGCCCTCCCACTATACATAGTCTTCCACCGGGAAGGGAGTAAGAACGTCCTAACTGAGGAAAGCGGTTGCCATAATTAAAATTTTCATCTATGCCGACATATTGATGATGCTGTGTCCCTACTAAATATCAAAGAACCATGACCTGATGCGTGATTATTTTTTGAGCTTTGGCCTCATAATGAAGTAGGAAATGCTTTGAATGGTCGAGTAGGGACACGGCATAATTAAAATTTTTATCTATGCCCACATATTGATGATGCCGTGCTACTACTTTCCACTATGGCGACGCAGTTCAGCATCTTACTGCCTAAGATCGCAGTCATGGCACAAAGTCGATCGAACCTGTGGGTGTCAAGGAACTAGAAGTTCTTTCAATCTTCTTGCAGCTACAATAAATTGCGTACCACATTACCTATATAGTTTAAACGAGTTTTTTTGATAGCTAGGGCAACGAAATTTAAAGGTATTAAAAGAAACTCAGTATTAGATTAGAATGGCTGAGTACTATAAAAATATAAAGATATCAGTGGGGAATGGTGGACGGGATTGGTCATTAGTCATCGGTCATTGGTCATTGGTCATTCTCCCACTCCCTTCTTTACTTTTGACTTTTGTACGGGCGGGTTGAGCCACACACATCTCATTACCAACAGAATATTTTACAAAACCCGCCCCTACTGACTTTTGAATGAGTGACTTTTCAATCCCCTTCTTATGATGGATAAAACAAGCGTGTATCAAAACAAACAACAGAACCAGTCGAATCACAATTCAGAAGTGGGGCAGGGGTATGGAGGCCAACGATGGTTGGTAGAAGAACGAGATGCCTGTGGCGTTGGCTTCATCGCCAATAAAGAGGGCGTCTCCAGCCACGAACTGATTGCCAAATCGTTGTCTGCGCTCACTTGTCTGGAACATCGGGGCGGTTGCAGTGCCGATCGCGATTCAGGAGATGGCGCTGGTCTAATGACGGCAATTCCTTGGGAATTGTTGAAGATGTGGTTTGGACAACTCGCTCTTCCTATGCCGGAAACTGACTCTATTGCTGTGGGAATGGTCTTTTTGCCCCAAGATGCGGCAAAAGCGGACGAGTGCAAACAGATGAGTGAGAAGTTATTAACGGCTGAAGGATTGACTCTGTTGGGTTGGCGAGAAGTGCCTGTGCAGCCAGATCTGTTGGGAGTGCAAGCAAGGGAAAATCAACCCCGCATAGAACAGCTATTGGTAAGCAGCGAAAACCTGCGGGGAGATACCTTAGAAAGAAGCTTGTTTATGGTTCGCAAGCGCATTGAAAAAGCCCTAAAAACCGAAAATCAAAAAGGCTCCCTACCGACAGGACCCGGTAGCGATTTTTACATTTGCTCCTTCTCCAGTCGCACGATCGTCTACAAAGGTATGGTGCGATCGGCAGTTTTAGGCGAATTCTACACAGACCTAAAAAATCCCGCCTACAAGAGTAACTTCGCCGTCTATCACCGCCGCTTCAGCACCAATACCATGCCCAAATGGCCCCTAGCCCAGCCGATGCGCTTCTTGGGACACAACGGCGAAATCAATACCCTGTTGGGAAATATCAACTGGATGGTGGCGCGGGAAGCAGACCTGTCCCACGAGGTTTGGGGCGATCGCCTACAAGACCTCAAACCAATTGTCAATCCCGATAACAGCGACTCGGCCACCCTCGACAATGTGCTGGAATTGCTGGTGCAGTCCGGACGATCGCCCTTGGAATCCTTAACGATCGTAGTGCCGGAAGCTTATAAAAACCAGCCGGATTTAGACAAATATCCCGAAATTGTTGATTTTTACGAATATTACAGCGGCATTCAAGAATCTTGGGATGGTCCGGCCTTGCTGGTATTCAGCGACGGCAAAAAAGTAGGCGCAACGCTCGATCGCAATGGCCTCAGACCCGCTCGTTATAGCATCACCCGCGACGGTTATATTGTGGTGGCTTCAGAAGCAGGGGTCGTAGATATCCCCGAAGCAGATGTGGTGGAAAAAGGTCGCCTCGGCCCCGGTCAAGCGATCGCCATTGACCTGGAAGCTGGCGAAATTCTCAAAAACTGGGAGATTAAGCAGCGTATTGCCAAAGAATTGCCCTACGGCGAATGGTTGAAATTGCGTCATTCTCTGCCAGTTCTAGAGTTCACCGAAACCGCGACAATAGAAGCTAGCACCTTGCTCACGGCACAAACTGCTTTCGGCTACACTCTTGAAGATGTGGAAATGATTGTTGAAGAAATGGCATCTAGCGGGAAGGAACCCACCTTCTGCATGGGAGATGACATTCCTTTAGCCGTCCTGTCGCAAAAACCGCATTTACTTTACGATTATTTCAAACAAAGATTTGCTCAAGTAACCAATCCAGCGATCGATCCCCTGCGAGAAAAGCTGGTAATGTCTCTGAGTATGTATTTGGGCGAGAAGGGAAATTTGTTGGCAGCAAAGCCTGAATATGCTCGGTTGCTGAAGCTGGAGTCGCCACTCTTGACGGAAGCTCAATTGGATGCTATCCGCAACCTCGATCCTGAATTTGAAACCGCTACCTTATCTACGCTTTTTGAAATCGCCGCTGGGCCTTCATCTCTGGAAGTTGCAGTCCGCAAACTCTGTGCCGATTCAGCAGAACAAGTCCTAGAGGGCAAAAAAATCTTGATCCTCAGCGATCTGGGTAAGACCCAGATCTGTTTCACAGATCGCACTTCCCCAATCAAGAGTCAAGAGTCCCCAGTCAAGAGTCAAGAGTCCCCACTGGATGAGAATTATACCTACATTCCTCCACTGCTCGCCGTAGGAGCCGTACATCACCATCTGATTCGCGAAGGGCTGCGGATGAGAGCTTCTCTGATTGTCGATACGGCTCAATGCTGGAGTACGCACCATTTTGCCTGTCTAATCGGCTACGGTGCAAGCGCCATCTGTCCGTACCTCGCCCTGGAAACGGTGCGGACTTGGTGGCGCAATCCCAAAACCCAAAGTTTCATGGAACGAGGCAAGATTCCATCTTGTACTTTAGAGAAAGCAGAAGCGAACTATCGCAAAGCCATAGAAGACGGTTTGCTGAAGATTTTGTCGAAGATGGGCATTTCCCTGCTATCAAGTTACCAGGGGGCACAAATTTTTGAAGCGATCGGTATCGGTTCGGACTTGCTGCATTTAGGCTTTGCAGGCACTGCATCTCGCATCGGCGGTCTGACTGTAGCAGAATTAGCCTCAGAAGTAATGTCTTTCCACTCCAAAGCTTTCCCAGAACTGACGGCCAAGAAATTGGAAAACTTCGGTTTCGTTCAGTATCGTCCGGGTGGCGAATACCACATGAACAGCCCGGAAATGGCTAAAGCACTGCATAAAGCTGTGGCTACCTTCAAAAAGCCGGAGAGCGAGAGAGCAGGTAATGAGTTTGAGTCTTCAGTTCCCGGATATGAAGTTTATCAGAAACTGCTACAAAATAGACCAGTAACAGCACTGCGGGATTTGTTGGAATTTAAGAGCGATCGCACACCCATCCCTTTATCGGAAGTAGAGTCCGTCGCCTCCATCGTCAAACGCTTCTGCACCGGGGGAATGTCTCTGGGTGCCTTATCCCCAGAAGCCCACGAAGTATTGGCTCTAGCTATGAACCGTCTCGGCGGTAAGTCGAATTCTGGTGAAGGCGGCGAAGACCCAGTACGCTATAAAATTCTCAATGATGTCGGGTCAGACGGAAAATCTGCCCTGTTTCCCCACCTCAACGGTCTAAAAATGGGCGATACCGCCTCCAGCGCCATCAAGCAGGTAGCGTCCGGTCGTTTTGGGGTGACGCCAGAGTACTTGATGAATGCCAAGCAAATAGAAATCAAGATCGCCCAAGGCGCTAAACCGGGGGAAGGCGGTCAATTGCCAGGGAAGAAGGTGAGCCCCTACATCGCCATGCTAAGGCGATCGAAACCCGGCGTAACTCTAATTTCTCCCCCGCCGCACCACGATATCTACTCGATCGAAGACCTCGCACAACTGATCTTCGATTTGCACCAAATTAATCCCAAAGCACCTGTCTCGGTCAAATTGGTAGCCGAAATTGGCATTGGTACCGTGGCAGCTGGCGTAGCTAAGGCAAATGCCGATATCATTCAGATTTCCGGTCACGACGGAGGCACAGGCGCATCGCCCCTGAGTTCGATCAAGCACGCTGGCTCTCCGTGGGAACTCGGTCTTACCGAAGTACACCGCGTACTGATGGAAAATCAATTGCGCGATCGCGTCCTCCTGCGCGTAGATGGCGGCTTCAAGACCGGCTGGGATGTGCTGATGGGTGCCATGATGGGTGGCGAAGAATACGGTTTCGGCTCCGTAGCCATGATTGCCGAAGGCTGCATCATGGCGCGGATCTGCCATACCAATAACTGCCCAGTGGGAGTGGCGACGCAGCAAGAACAATTGCGGAAGCGCTTTACTGGTATACCGGGGCACGTAGTGAATTTCTTCTACTTCATAGCAGAAGAAGTACGTCAAATCCTCGCCCAGCTGGGTTACCCTTCGTTGCAGGATGTCATCGGTCGGGCCGACTTGTTGAAGGCGCGGGACGATATTAAGTTGAGCAAGACGCGATCGCTCAATCTAGACTGCTTGCTGCAATTACCGGATACGCGAGAAAATCGTACCTGGTTAAACCACGAGGAAGTTCACAGCAACGGCCCAGTCCTGGATGACGAGATATTAAGCGACCCAGAGATACAGCAAGCCATCCTCCAGATGGGGGAAGTGACCAAGACATTTTGTGTATCGAACACAGACCGAACCGTAGGGGCAAGACTTGCAGGCGCGATCTGTTCCACAGATCTGGGTCTTACCCAGATCGCATCTCTTTACGGCAACAACGGCTTTAAAGGCCAGATTTCTCTCAACTTCATCGGTTCCGTCGGTCAAAGCTTTGGTGCTTTCAACCTCCCCGGCATGATTTTGCGTCTGGAAGGCGAAGCCAACGATTATGTAGGCAAAGGTATGCACGGCGGCGAAATTATCATCAAGCCGCAAGCCAATGCTACCTACGACCCAGCACAGAACGTCATCGTTGGCAATACCTGCCTATACGGCGCAACCGGCGGCA
>CASBRD010000395.1 GCA_949128025.1 Oscillatoriales cyanobacterium PMM_0008
TTGCCAGGGACTGAGATATCTCAGTCTAGGTCAAAGTCGAAAACCCGCAAGGGAACAACTAGGAAGACTAAGAAGTGATTCTTAGAAGCTCCGTACCTTTAGGTCGGAGTCATGTCACCCCCTAACTTAACGAGTCGCAGAAGTCCCCACCTTCAATGTACTCATAAGGTGAGGATAGGGAGCGGGTGACGACGATTACACCTCTGACCAATATCAATCGCTAGATTGATTAGGGAATGGGGTGTATGAGGAGTCACCAATCTTAGTGCTAGGCAATCTATCAATCCAGTCTTCAATAAGTTGCGTGATGGGTTTTTCTTTGCTATTTGCGTAAGATTTTAGTTTGTCATGCCTTTTGTGTGATATACGAATATGTAGGCTCTTATCTTTCATTATATGTTGCTAACGCGAACATACTTATGGTACTATATGAATGGTTGCTAACCTACCCGACCGTATTGAACAGACAGGCTAACTTCAAAGTAGTAGTAAGATACTTGCCGCAGGTAAATCGGTAGATCGGGGAAAGAACACTGTTAGCTGGTTGACTATTGTCGTGAATCCAAGCGGCGTTGTGCAAACAAAAATCAAACTGCCTGTGGTAGACGGGCGGCTGCCTGTGGACGCTGAGTAAGGCCATTATCGGGTTTAGTCCCGAACTCTTAGAAATAAGAATTCCTAACGTGGCATCGGCGGTTGAGACGGGAAACTCCGTAGACGAATAAGACCGTCCCTGAGTTCAATGATGTTGGAAGCCCCAACCTCAGCGAAGCAGGTTGGTGTACTTCACTCTGCCTGGTAATTGAACCTGCTAGCATAAAATAAGAAATTAGTTCAACACATGAAATCAACTTATCAACAACTAGGTAGTGACAAGGAATACGAGCATAGAGAAAATGACTTTTATTAGGAGAATCCGCCCTCTAAGAGAGGGCAGTTGCTGGTTTTACCCAGGCTTTCTTCTCGATCGCAGTGTATTTCCACCAACTTGGCACTAACGTGGCGGCTGTTCCTCGTATATAAATTCACTCCCCCTGACTGGCGCACTGACATTGACATTGCCGATCTGAAACAAGGAAGTATTATAGGGGTTGGGCAAATCTGGGGTGCGAATCAGCGGATCGTTGGAAACCTGCTGTCTCATGACATCTACATATAATTTGTAAAGTGCTTTACTATCGCGAGTAATTTCGTTTTCAGGAAAAGGGCCGAACAGTAATTGAAGTTGCCGCCCGATCGAACGATTTACAAAAGCTTCTCTGTCGTTGCTGAAGAAAGTTCGTTCAAATTGTTCATTGATCCCGATACTTCTGGGACTTAGGGGTATTGTGTCTGGGTTGAAAGTTTCTGCTTGGGCCTTGGGGACAAAGCTAAACAAGCTACAAGAGGAACTCAGAATTAATGTACCTACAAGACTGCTAAACCGCACGCTCATGACGTTCACCCTCACTTTTCCCAAATCTTAACTCATCTTTGAGTCTAAAATCATTGTTGGCTCTTTTAAATTATCAACTGCGATGACCAGTGGAATCAAACCGCCAGATGGTTTAGGTGTCTGGGCGACAACTTCTGATATAACTACGCTACGCCAGCAACTTCTCGATTTATTCTGCGAACTGGCTTATCAGTCGGGTGACTTTGTTCTCTCGTCGGGACAACGTAGCTCTTATTACATCAATGGTAAGCCGGTGACGCTGCATCCTCAAGGGGCTTTGGCGATCGGTCGTATCCTGTTATCTATGTTACCTACGGATACTCAGGCAGTAGCAGGTTTGACTTTGGGCGCAGATCCGATCGTATCCGCAGTCAGTGTCGTTTCTGCTTATGAAAATCGTCCCATCCCAGCTTTGATTATCCGTAAAGAAGCGAAAGGACATGGTACGAAAGCATACATTGAAGGGCGGGAATTACCGCCGGGTGCGAAAGTGGTAGTTTTGGAGGATGTGGTAACTACTGGTGGTTCGGCGCTGAAGGCGGTTGAGCGACTGCGAGATGCGGGTTATATCGTTGAGGAAGTGATTTCGCTGGTAGATAGAAAGCAGGGTGGTGCTGAGTTATACCAGTCGGTTGGATTGAAGTTTGAGGCGGTGTTTGCGATCGGGGATATTCAGGAAAGATATAAGCAGTTGATGGTATAAGCTATAAGGTAGGGACTTTCTAGTCCCAGCCAGGATTTTCAAGACGGTGGAATACTTATGACATTTTTTTTAAACCGCTGAGACAAGTCCTGTAGAATATTTGACTGTGGCGTTTTTTGATCAGCCGATTTGATTAATTAAGCTTGAAATTTAGTCCGAATATTTTCGGCTTCTCTAAGTCCTGATAAAAAAGCACCATGTACAGTGCTTGGGTACTGGCTTGATGTGGCTTCTCCGGCGAAAAATAGGCGATCGCTAATTGATTCTGCTAAGATGGCGCGATCGCTCTTTTTAGCCCCCACAGGTATCGCAGAATAGGAACCAAAAGAAAATGGATCTACAGCCCATTTTGTCCTGATTATTGCTTCAGGATTAGGTATAGAATTGCCGTAAATATTTCGCAGTAGTTCCATCACTTTTTCCCCAGCTTCCCGATCGGATAACTCTTCAAGAGAGCGGGCAAAACTTCCTCCTGTTAAGGCAACTAAGACAGCCGTCGATGTGTATTTGTATAGATTTAAAAAATGGGAAAAATCTTTTTCATTAGAGCTTAAGTATCCAATTAAATGGTAATCTTTTGGCCAAAATATCTTGGGAAATTTTAAAACTATCTTGTTTAAGACTCCCATACTGAGCCGATTGATAGCAGCAATTTTCAGATCTGGGAGAAATGGCGAAAAATTTACGGTGCCAGATTTTAGAACACCTAGAGTTAATGTAACTACGGCTGCATCTCCTTCAAAAGTTCCTCGGTCAGTTTTAATCGAAACACCTTTATTGTTGTATTCAATCTCGATCACTTTTTGTTGTAGCTGAATATCGATTCCTTTAGCTAATTTTTGAATAATTTGGTCGTAACCATCTACAACTAAATAGTCATTGCCGTTAATAACCCGTGTTTCATCCCATTGCCACCATTCCCGAAGGGAGAGATTTTCTAAGTCAGTGGCATCTTCTACTAGGTGTAAATTGAAATACCATTTGAGGATGTTTTTTTGTTCAGGTTCAATATCTTTTCCTTCTATTATTATTTTGATTGCTTCACTAACTGAAATATCGTGATCGATATGATCTTTAAGTGATTTAAGTTGCTCCATAATCTGAGCATACAGCCAAACACTTTTCTGAAGTTCTTTTTCTTTTAAAGGTTGACCATTATTGCTATTGTAAATCATCCAGTTATCCCAATCGGTGAGAAGAATTGGAACTTGGAATTCTTGCGCTAGTTTGCCGATTGGATTATTATTAATTCCGTGAATCCAGGAAGCGCCTAAGTCTACTGGTAAACCAAGTGTTCTATCAGTATTTATTCTGCCGCCGATGCGATTTCTTCCTTCCAAAACTGTTACTTTGAATCCATTGGATTGAAGTTCGCGAGCGGCAGCTAATCCAGAAATACCTGCACCGATAATAATAATGTTTGTCATCCAACTAAAAAAATTACGTTTAATAAATGAAATCTAATTATGACTGGTAATGGGTAATTGGTAATATATTATTCCCAATTACCCATTACCAGCCCTAGCTAGCAACTTAGAGGTTATGACTAACTTTGCATCACAGGTTCCTTAGCCAAAAACTTCTCCAATTCTTCCAATGCTTCGGCGTCAACTTTTGTTTGCATTGGGCAGAATTTCGGGCCGCACATCGAGCAGAATTCAGCAGTTTTGTAGATATCTGCTGGCAAGGTTTCGTCGTGATATTCCTTAGCACGCTCAGGGTCTAATGATAACTCAAATTGACGGTTCCAATCGAAATTGTAACGCGCTTTGGAGAGTTCATCATCGCGATCGCGTGCGCCTGGACGACGACGGGCAATATCCGCAGCATGGGCGGCAATTTTATAGGCAATTAACCCATTCCGCACGTCTTCGGCATTGGGCAAACCTAAGTGTTCCTTCGGTGTTACATAGCACAACATTGCTGTACCGTACCAGCCAGCCATAGCAGCACCGATCGCAGAAGTGATATGGTCATAACCGGGCGCAATATCTGTCACCAATGGCCCCAGCACATAGAAAGGTGCTTCCGAACATTCTTCCATTTGCTTCTTGACATTGAACTCGATTTGATCCATAGGCACATGACCCGGCCCTTCCACCATCACTTGCACATTATCTTCCCAAGCTTTGCGGGTGAGTTGTCCAAGAGTTTTCAGTTCCGCGAGTTGGGCTTCGTCAGAAGCATCGTGAGTACAACCGGGGCGCAGCGAATCGCCTAAGCTGAAGGAAACATCGTACCTTTTGAAGATTTCGATGATGTCGCGGAAGTGGGTATAGAGGGGATTTTGCTTGTGGTGATGCAGCATCCACCGGGCGAGGATACCGCCGCCGCGAGAGACGATGCCGGTAATGCGGTTTCTTACCAAAGGTAGGTGTTCAATCAGAATCCCGGCGTGAATGGTTTGATAGTCTACGCCTTGTTGGGCGTGCTTTTCGATCACGTGGAGAAAGTCATCGGCTGTCAGTTTTTCGATCGTACCGTGGACGCTTTCTAGGGCTTGGTAGACGGGTACAGTGCCGATGGGAACGGGGGAAGCGTTGATAATAGCGGTGCGAATTTCATCTAAGTTACCGCCGCCTGTGGACAAGTCCATGACGGTATCAGCGCCATATTTCACCGCCAGATTGAGCTTATCGACTTCTTCGTCAAGATTGGAAGAGTTGGGGGAAGCGCCGATGTTGGCGTTGACTTTACACTTCGAGGCGATGCCAATACACATCGGCTCTAAGTTAGTGTGATTGATGTTGGCGGGGATAATCATCCGCCCCCGTGCCACTTCCTCGCGAATCAAGTCAGCTGGGAGGTTTTCCCGCTGGGCGACGTAGTGCATTTCTTCGGTAATGACGCCTTGACGGGCGTAGTGCATTTGAGAAACGTTGCTTTGTCCGCTACGCTTCGCTACCCATTCGGTACGCATATTGAATTCCCTCGAATAAACAGCTTCCCTCCGCCGGTATTACCCGGACTCAGGTTCTAAGGGTTTGTTCTCAGCCTGGTTTTACAGGCACCCCTAGCTATGGCTGTTGATTGTAGCACTTTGGGTTGAAGCTGCGCTGCGGGAGTGAGGAAATCTTAATGGGATGAGGGTATTTGGTGGAAGGTGACGACAACAGTATATTCATCGCGATCGCAGTTTACTTGAAAAGTGCGATCGGGATAAACTAATTTCAGGCGACTTGACCACATTTGCGCGATCGTATCTCCTAGATAATATAAGTTATCAATGCCTACTTTCTCTGCACCGGGCAAAATATCATCAATGTGCTGATGATTCATCATCCGCTCGATCGCATTGATATCATTTACCAGCTTTTCTTTCCACTGCTGGTATATTTCGATATCGAATGCTTCTGCCAAAAATATGCCTCCTTGATGTTCGATAAATTCTGGCCAGAATAGTTTACTGAAAGCTATGGCAACTTCAACGTTTGCAATTCCCGAAAGATAGTCCCAAATTGAGAAATCATTGCCGTTTGCTTGTTTCCACTGCTGGAAGTTAAGCAGTTGTTTTGGATGTAATGATATTTGTTTAATAGGCATAAGCTTTACGGTATTTCGTCTGCTGTCGCGGGTCTCACTGTTTTCTCAGCTTGGACAAAAATGTCTCCTAATGGATTTTGATGTTGTTTGTACTCAACAACATGAGGTGTGGGAACGGCTGCATGAGCTTTTCCTGTCACATCAACTCGCTTAATTGCTCGTCGGTCGCGAGATCCTGAAGGAGATGTCTAGAGCGCCAGATAGGTGAAATTTTGGTTTCCCAGTCCAAATATCCGGATCGGCTGTTTACCCTGTGGAATATGATGTTGTAACAATTCGCCGAACTCATTAATAGTCAACAAGGAGAATAATTGTGGCAACTATCGCTAACCCAGCCCTAACTTTAACTCCATTTACTGAGAACAATCAACCAAAGGTAAAAATCGAAGTTAAATACAATGTAACTTTCACTCAAAGTGAAATCGATTTACAGACATCTGGGTTTAAATTTCAAGAAGTCATCCAAGTCTTGGGAGTGGATGCCCCTAACCCAGTAGATCAAGTTCTGGTAAGCAACATTGTGCCTGTTCAAGATATAACTATACCGGGAGTAGGAGTTGCAGTTGCGCGTATGCGTACAGCGAAAGCACTCAGGAAAGATCTGCAAGAAGATCCAATGGCAGGAGATGCTGATGAGATCCGCTGTAGCATTCAAATTATACCTGTTGCCGCTAGCGCATTCACAAACACAGTGTCATTAGCAGGCTAATCTTTTCTCCTAGATGGGGGTGAATCCTGCTAAGTAATACGGTTTAATTATCAGGGGTTGCCACTCAGGCAACCTCATTTGCATGGACATCAGCCAGAAACAAGCTGTTGCTCTTGTATGCAACCAAATCTCCCGCGATGCCTGAAAGTAGGTCTTCTAGCTCGATTTCTAGATTTTCTTCCAGATTCATTTCTTCTAAAGTCACTTAAATATCTCCTGAAATATCTTAAACTCATTATCTGTTACTGAACGCCGCTCACCCCGCCTAATTCTTTGTAGATGGGCTTTATTTGAGCGCTCGAAGCTTGTAACCAGATCTCCATCCGGTTCAAAAATGTGTTCTCTTCCTTTATATCCTCGAACTACATATCTGTCGTCTGCTAATTGCCTTGACGACTGAAGTCGCGGCTACACAGACAAAGCCTGCCTACGCAGGCTTCTAGAGTCCAGACGATCGATCGCGCGATCGCCACAACCCCCTTGTCCCCCGACTCCTTTCCTTGCAGGAGAGGAGGTGTCAGACTCCCCCATTGCCTTACTATTAAAGGGGTTGGGGGGTTAGGTCTATCCGATCCGAACAGTATTCGCCCCTACCTTTGCAGTTTCAAAACTAACCTGTGACGTAAATCACAAGCATTATCAGAGTAGCCTCACAAAGGATTAGAGTCTCCAAGCACCAGATTTGTACTTAATTTTCACAAAGGCTCAAGGTAGTCAATCACTCAGCGTGAAAGCCAAATACGGAATAATTTTATCAATTCCCAATTGGTAGTTTGCGATATGATTGACCAACCTCAAATCCCCAATCCCCAATTCCAAATCGAGCTTAGCCTTGAGTATTTGAATAGAGGCACCATCTTAATTATCGATGATAATTACAGCAATTTGGAGTTTTTGGGTAACTTTTTAAACGATTCTAACTTCAATGTATTGGTAGCTAGCAATGGTGAAACAGCTATTTTCCAGGCTGAATATTCCCAGCCAGACATCATTCTTTTGGATGTAATCATGCCTGGTATTGACGGTTTTGAAACTTGCCGCCGGTTGAAAGAGAACGAGGCAACTAAAAACATACCCGTAATTTTTATGACGGCTCTTTCCAACACAGAAGATCAAGTGATGGGGTTTAAAGTAGGAGGTGTAGATTATATTACTAAGCCTATTCAGTTAGAAGAACTTTTAGCTAGAGTAACAACTCATTTGACTCTACAGAAATTGCAAAAGCAACTTAGAAAGCAGAATTTGCGCTTGCAACAGCAGATGGCGCGAGAGAGACTAATTGCCACAATGCAAGAGCGTATCCGCCAATCTTTGAACTTAGAGGAAATTCTCAATACTACGGTAAAAGAAGTGCGGCATTTTCTTCAAACGGATCGGGTAATAATTTATCAATTCAAATCAAACGCTGACGGGATAGTGGCTGTAGAATCGGTAAGCCCAGGATGGATGCCTATTTTACAACAGACAATTACAGATCCATGCTTTGCAGAAGGCCACATAGAATATTATAGAGAAGGTCGGGCTAGAGCCACAAGAGATATTTACAGTGATGGTTTGGAGCAGTGTTATATCGATTTACTAGCTCAGTTTCAAGTCAAGTCAAATTTGGTGGTTCCCATACATAAGAAAGAAGAATTGTGGGGATTGCTGATTGCTCATCAATGTTCTAGACCGCGACAGTGGCAGCAGGTAGAAATCAATCTACTTCAGCAATTGGTCACGCAGGTAGGAATCGCCATTCAACAAGCGCAACTTTATCAAGATCTGAAGGTAGCAAATCAAAAATTGCGTCGTCTTGCTACTTTAGATAGCCTGACTCAGCTGGCAAATCGTCGTCGATTTAATGCTTACCTCAACCAAGAATGGCGTCGTTTGGGGCGGGAGCAATGTGGCGAAGAGATCTGTGAGAAAACTCGATCGCCTTTGTCTTTGATTTTGTGCGATGTGGATTTCTTTAAACTTTACAACGATACTTACGGACATCTGGCAGGGGATTTCTGTTTGCAGCAGGTGGCTCAAGCTATCCAGGCGGCGGTAAATCGTCCTGGTGCTTTGGTCGCTCGTTACGGTGGAGAAGAGTTGGCGGTAATTTTGCCAAATACAAGATCGGAAGATGCGTTTTACATTGCGGAATTAATCCGAAAAAGAGTAAAAGCATTGGAGGTTACCCATGCTAAATCACCGATCGCCAAATACGTTACTCTGAGTTTGGGGGTTTGCAGTACCGTCCCCGGTAATGAATCTTCGCCTCAAAAGCTGATCGATGCGGCTGACAGAGCGCTGTATCGGGCCAAAAAGGAAGGACGCGATCGCACTTATCTAATCAGGCGCGAAGATCCCTACTACTCTGATGCAGGCAATTGGATATGATAAGTAAGGATTTTTACCTGTTGACTTGGAAATCTACTCATGCAAAAAACCAAGTTGATCAGTCAAGCCATAGCCAGTGCAATGCTGTCCTTGACTCTGACGACTATAGGCACTCAAGTGGTACAGGGTATACAAAACCCTGTTTCTCTGTTAAGAACTACCTGTGTTGGTAGTGGCCCCGGTCGCTGGCGACCAGATACTGAAAATGTTGCTATAGGCAGGTCTGTCTATAAAAGCCTTATGAAACTGAGTCCTAGCAATGGCTCGGCGGCAGTAACCTGTAGGATCAGGCCGGAAGATTCTGAACCTCGATTCCAAACGCTTCAGCTGGAATTTGGGATGCTTGACAGCGACACGACCAGTCCTCCCAATACCGTAAATATATACCTCGATGGGCGGCAGGTAGCTACTCGGACGGTTACCGCTGCACAGACAGCCTCTTTGTTATTCAATGTGGGCAATGTCAGCAATGTTTCTATAGAAACCATCTGTGCTAGCTCTTCAGAATATTGCGGTCGGGTTTATTTTTTTAAAGCTTCATTGGAGCGTATCCCTGAACCATCACGTTTGAGTATACCTGAACCATCACGTCAGAATACCTCTGAGCCACAGCGTCTGCTTGTCCCTGAGCCACCGCGTCTGAGAAAATAGCGGTAAGGTGTTAAGTAGACTTGTTTAATTCAGAATTCCACGACTTCTACTGTGGGATTGTCAAAATGAAAGGATTGCTCTCACTACTTGACGCCGATGAAGCCCAAAATTACCAATATGGTTGCATGGCAGCAGGCTGAACTACTGATGCAACCTGCTTATCTCCGCGTAATCGATAATATTCGCAAACAGTTGGAGCAATCTGTTTGGAAGGCTACTTATGAGGAAGTGCAAACTCCTTATCCGGGCTATCTGCTTTGTTTGCAACATCAAGATCGACTAATAAGCGTAAATTTGTGGGAACTGTGCTATCACGTCTGTTTTCGGGACTACAAACCCACACACAGCGAACTGGAAACCCAGGAAGTAGAAATTGATACCAGTCTGATCGATGAAAGCGGGGATGTGGATTGGGATCGTTTGGAAGCAAAGACAAGGGCAATAGTAGAGCAGGTATTTACGAATTTGCCTGTCCAGTGAGGAAATTAGATACATATGATTCAGGAACTATACGATATTCAGGCAGTAGCTGGAGCAATGTTTGGCGAATCGATCGCAGTTAGTTTTGGGAACGATCGCGCGGCCCTTTTGGCGGTGCGGTCGGGGGTGGCTTTGTGCGATCGCTCTCACTGGGGAAGAATTCTCGTTTCTGACGACGATCGACTCCGATTTTTACACAATCAAAGTACCAACGATTTCCAGCAACTCAAGCCGGGAGAAGGTTGCGATACTGTTTTCGTCACATCTACCGCTCGCACTATTGACTTAGCGACTGGCTATGTTATGGAAGATGGGGTAATGCTGTTGGTTTCGCCAAATCGTCGCCAAAAAGTGATGCAATGGCTAGACCAGTATATCTTTTTCGCGGATAAGGTGAAATTAACCGATATTAGTGATGATACGGTAACTTTCAGTTTGATCGGCCCAAAAAGTGACGCCATTTTAGAACAGTTGGGCGTTGGGACAATTATCGGTCAACCCTACGGTAGTCACCAATTGCTGTTTACCCCCCCTGTTTCCCCCCCGTCTACGGGGGGGACTTCTCCTCTTTCCCCCCCGTCTACGCAGGGGACTTTTGTTGTTTCCTCTCCTGTTTCTTCTCCTGTCTCCCCCTCGTCTACGCAGGAGACTTCTCCTGTCTCCCCCCCGTCTACGCAGGAGACTTCTCCTGTCTCCCCCCTGTCTACGCAGGAGACTTCTCCTGTCTCCCCCCTGTGGACGGGGGGGACGGAAGGGGGGGTTCGCGTTGCTGTCGGTAGCGGTTTAGCGATACCCGGATACACTCTAATTGCTCCTGCTGAGAGCGCTGCAATGCTGTGGAGTAAATTAGTGGAAGTAGGCGCAGTACCTATGGGATCGAGCGTTTGGGAGCAATTGAGAATCGAGCAAGGACGCCCAGTTCCCGATCGCGAATTAACGGAAGATTACAATCCTTTAGAGGCGGGATTGTGGCAGACGATTTCTTTTAGTAAAGGTTGTTATATCGGTCAAGAAACTATTGCTCGATTGAATACTTATAAGGGTGTGAAGCAACAACTTTGGGGTATTCGCTTAAAAGCACCAGCCGAACCGGGTAGCATCATTACGGTGGGCGATGAAAAAGTCGGCAAGCTTACCAGTTATACGGAAACCGATGAAGGTAGCTTTGGACTCTGCTATATCCGTACTAAGGCTGGTGGCGAAGGGCTGAAAGTGTTAGTTGGAGACACAGAAGGCGAGGTAGTTGGTGTTCCTTTTGTGACACATATACCTGAGTAAAAGGTAAGTTAGAGCGATCGCCGCCGCCCCTTCAAACGCTGACTAGCTCTCCACTTATAATATTCAAACAAGTCGGGTTTTCATCCATAAAGTTGAGGTACAATTTTTCTCCTTCAACAGCAGCCTGGGTAATCAGATCTTTTCCGTATCTCCAGAGTTCTTTGCCTGAGTCGGTTATGGCAGTTACATCGACTTCTTGAACGATTAGCACAATCCCCCGCTCTTTCAGGGGTAAGAAATAATAAAAGAGGGAATTTAATTTAATTTGAAAGGCTACTTCTCGATTTTTAATGTTAATTCCTGTTACTTCCTGGTTGTAACCGAGTAGGATGATATCCAACTCTGGTTGCATTAATAGATGGGGTTTCAAACCATGCCCCTCGGAACAAATGCCAATGCCCAAATAATGCAGTCCTGATGTTTGGGGACGCACGAGAGCAGAATAGAATTTATGTTCTGGCTCCGCATCTTCACCCAGGAGTATGCTTCCCAAATCGCATTGAGCTAAACAGCGCGTTAGCTCTTTTTTCGTTGACCACTCTTGGACTTCTACAACATTTTCAGTAAATGTAACAAACATTTTAGTCACCTCCGGATTTGAGAAAAAATGTTATGAGTTTGTCGCCTTGCCAAATAGTCTCCATTCTGAGAGCGCCTCTTAGACCCATCAAGAGAGAGTCTTTGACAATTCGACCATCTTGTTGCGTTCTAATGACATTATTCGAGTCGAAGAACGATGCTTCGATATGGCTTAGCAGGTAATCTCGATTTTCTACTGTATCATAAATCCCAATCGATTCAAGTAGCCTGAGCATTTCTCTACTTCTAGTGATGGTATCTGGATTCCCTGTTACTTTTCCAAAAAGATAGTCAAGCTTTTGAACAATCTTAGCTTGACGATTCGCTTGGCGGATATCGGTAATAATAAAAGCGATAACACTAACGCTGAAGCCTGCAAGCAAAAGAGCCTGTTGATATTTAGTTTTGAGGGATGTTATTGGTGCGATCTCCTGGGTTTTATAGGTTTTCTATCCGACTACAATAGTAGCGCAAGTTGCTAGTTATGTGATTAAGGCACTTAGTAGTTAGTAGGTACGTTGTTGCGATGCCGCGCGGCATCGCAACAACGTACCCATTACCCATTCCAAACAAGAGCGAATGCAAGTAACTAGCAACTTGAATTAGTAGCGCTTTTTTTCGCGAAATTGTCAGATAATTAAAAGAGAAATTTATGGCTGATGAAACTTAGGATAGAGCATAGCCTTGATTGGTTCACCACCACGCAAATGTCGTTCCACCACTGCTGGTACTTCATCTGGCTGTACGCGATTATACCAGATACGGTCTGGCTGAACGAGTACCATCGGCCCATTGCCGCATTGTCCCAAGCAACGGCTGGCGATCGCACTTACATCTGGCACAGGGTGCGCCTGGAAAGCTGCTAGCACTTTGGCTGCACCCTGTTTGCGACAAGCGTTGCTGTGACAAACCAAAACAGTTTTAGCAGACACCATCGTCTCAAGCTACTGTCAGAACGGCTCGATAGCGAACTTTATTAGCGCGGACTTTTTCCATCGCCTCATTAACTTGTTCAAAGGGAAAAGTCTCCACAATTGGTTTAATGCCAAAGCTAGAGGCCACAGAAAGCATTTCCATTATCATTGCTCGACCGCCGATCGGAGAAGCCATAATGCGACGACGCTTGTTAAGTAACGGAAAAAGGGGGATGCTCAGAGGTTCGATCGCAACTCCCACTAGCGTAAAAGTGCCATCAGAATTAAGGTATTCCAGATAAGCACCCCAATCTAGGGATTGCGGAACTGTACTAATTATGATATCTAGCTGGCGAGTGGGAGCAGGTGGAGATTCGCCTGGGGGAACAACCACGACATGACTGGCACCAAGCTGGGTGGCAAACTCGGCTTTATCCGGGGAAGTGGTAAAAACCGTGACTTTGTTGCCCAATTTGCTGGCAAACTGTACGGCCATGTGACCCAAACCGCCGACGCCAATTACACCAATTTCTTGGCCGGAAGTCATGCCAGCGTACCGCAAAGCCGAGTATACAGTAACACCGCCGCATAACAGCGGGCCAGCTATTTCGGTTTCAATTCCGGCGGGGATGGGAAAGGCAAAACGTGAATCTAGCGCCACATAGTCGGCAAAACCGCCGTAACCATTGACAATTAAGCCTTTGATCTCATTACAGAGATTTTCGTTACCTTTGAGACAATCGCGGCATTGCAGACAGGATGACATTTGCCAACCGACACCAACGCGATCGCCTAATTTCAAATGCTTAACTTGCGAACCTATCTCCACTACTTCCCCAACTACCTCATGACCGGGTACTAGGGGATACCGCGATTGTCCCCACTCATTATCGACCATGCTGATATCTGAATGACAGATGCCGCAAGCTAACACTTTAATCAGGCAATCGTAGTTTTGCGCCTGTCCTGGATTTAAGCTGTAGGGTTGAAGAGTTTCACCTGACTGATATGCTGCTAATGCGTTGATTTGCATATTGAATACTTTGCTTTTTTGTTCGTTTCTCGGTTGCTAATGACTAATCTGGTAGCAGATCCTTAGATGCTAACCATTCCAAATTGTACAAACGTGACTGATAACGACTACCGCCATCGCAGAGAATAGTAACAATTGTGTGACCAGGCCCAATTTGTTTGGCTAATGAAACCGCTGCACCTACATTGATGCCAACCGAACCGCCCATAAACAGGCCATCTTTCCTCAGCAGTTGGTAAATCACCCGCACCGCTTCTTTATCATCAATTTGGATAGCATCGTCTATGAGTACACCTTCCATATTAGCCGTGACGCGACTATTGCCAATCCCTTCTGTGATGGAGCTACCTTCTATTGTGATTTCACCCGTTTTCGCATAACTGTAAAGTCCGCTGCCCATCGGATCTGCTAAAACAGTTTTCACATTAGAATTCTGGTCTTTCAGGTACATCGACACGCCCGCGTATGTCCCGCCAGTTCCGGTAGCGCAAGTGAAGGCGTCAATTTTGCCGCCAGTTTGTTCCCAAATCTCTTTTCCGGTAGTCTCGTAGTGGGCGCGTCGGTTAGCTAAGTTATCAAATTGATTAGCCCAGATCGCATTTTCCATCTCCGACGCAATTGTGCCAGAAAGTCTCACATAATTATTCGGGTCTTTGTACGGTACAGCTGGGACGGGACGAACTTCTGCACCCAGCGTCCTCAAGGCGTCCATCTTTTCCTGAGATTGGGTATCTGGGATGATAATCACGCATTTGTAGCCTTTGGCGTTGCAAATGTGGGCTAAACCAATGCCTGTGTTGCCAGCGGTTCCTTCAACTACTGTGCCGCCTGGTTTGAGCAAGCCTTTTTTTTCGGCGTCTTCGATAATATAGAGGGCAGCGCGGTCTTTCACTGAACCGCCTGGATTGAGAAATTCTGCTTTGCCGAGGATTTCGCACCCGGTTTCTTCGCTGAAGCTGTTTAAGCGAATTAGGGGGGTGTTGCCAATTGTGCCGATAAAGCCGTTTTTGATGTCCATTTTTGAATTTACCTAAATTGTTACCTTTAAAAATTTTGACTTATAGCGGTGGTAGGATTTAAGGTTTTTTGAACTGCGATCGCATTTTCTACCAAACTTTACTCATATTAAGCACAAACCCCGGCAATACCGACTCACCGCTAACTGTAGCCGGATTTTCTAGACATTCTACTTCTTGACGGGGACGATAAATATAAACTCTCCGATTCTTCCGGTCAATCAGCCAGCCTAGCTGTATTCCAGACTCTCTCATATATTCTTCCATTTTTTCTTGTAAAGGTTTCAGATGATCGGAAGCCGACCTCAGTTCAATTACAAAATCTGGACAAATGGGCACAAATTTATCTTGTTGTTCTGCTGATAAAGCATTCCAGCGTGACAGTTTCATCCACGAAGCATCAGGAGAACGTTCTGCACCAGTTGATAGCTTAAA
>CASBRD010000396.1 GCA_949128025.1 Oscillatoriales cyanobacterium PMM_0008
AATGACCAATGACCAATGACCAATGACTAATGACCAATGACCAATGACTAATGACTAATGACTAATAACCAATGACTAATGACTAATGACCAATGACTATATAGCTCATTAAAATTCGTATTTATTTTTGCCCAATTCCTTGGCACGGTACATCGCCGCATCGGCATTTTTAATCAGAATGTCGATCTCGTCACCGTTAAGGGGAAAAATGCTGATGCCAATACTTATAGTGATGTTGATTGTCTCTCCCTTCAAAGCAAAAGGCTGGGTAATAGTTGAGAGAATTTTACTGGCGACTCTTGCCACATCTGACGCGCTAGGAATTGCTGGTAGGATTACCGTAAACTCATCGCCACCCAGACGCGAGACGGTATCGCTGCTGCGTAAGCACCGCGTTAGTCGTTCAGCCACGGCTTGCAGAAGCAGATCCCCCATGTCGTGTCCGTGGGTGTCGTTAATTTGTTTGAAACCATCTAGGTCGAGAAACAGTAGAGCCACAAGTTGTTCGTTGTCACGAGCCCATTCTACTGACTGGCTGAAGCGTTCGTAAAATAGTTTTCGATTTGGCAGACCAGTGAGGGTGTCGTGGTAAGCCAGATGACGCAAACGATCTTCTGAAAGTTTTAGTTCGCTATTGTAGTGAACTAACTCTGCTGCGGTGCGCTTGAGGTCTTCTTCCAGTCGCTTGCGCTCAGTGATATCTCGAATTACGCCGACTAAAAATAGGTTGCCAGCGGCATCTTTGTGAAGTGACCTTTTGGTGGCGATGAGATGTGTGTTTCCCCTAGCGTCTGTGAATGGTTCTTCATTTTCCGCAGGTTTGCCATTGTGAAAAATTATTTCATCTTGCTCTCTGAAAATGTCGGCTTCGTGGCTGGGAAAAAAATCATAGTCTGACTTTTCGATTAAGGTACTGAGGGGATATCCCAGAAATTGACAATAAGCCTGATTTAAAACAATCCATCGGTGTTGTTTGTCTTTGACAAAGACAGGATCGGGAATGGCGTTGATGACGTTTTGGAAGAATTCTTTGGAGCGCTTTAACTCATCTTTCAGGTGGGCAAGATAACCTGTGATGACCATAGCAGAACTGACGAGGGCTAGCAGGGGGGGAATGAGGGGTATCCACCAACTGGCCAAGAAAGCTAAGTAAGAAGTGCCAGTGAGCCCAGAGAGGGCGAGGAGGATAATGAGGATAGACTGTACTAGAGAGGGCGATCGCCAAATTAAAATAGCTCCTAGCCAAGACCAGCCCCAAATCCAAAGCCATTCGATGGGTTCTGTCCAAACGTTGAGCAATCCTCTTCCCGACTGGGAGGCTGTGAGGATTTGGCTGATAAAATTGGCTTGCAGTTCGACGCCGGGAATAGGTCGTGCTGACTTGATGAGGTCGCTACTGTAAGGGGTGTAGAAAAAATCATTAAGGCTGATGGCAGTTGAACCGATCAGGACGATGCGATCGCGCACCCAATCGCGGGGTATCCTGTCTGCTAACACTTCTGTCATAGAAACAGTGCGAAAACTGGTAGACGGTTTCAGAAAGCTGCCCAAAATTTGGTAGCCTTTGTCATCCGCTCTTACATAGCCGCCGTCGTTCGACTTAAAGCTCCGAAATACGCTTTTACCCAGTTGGAGATAGGTTGTTCCTTTTGCCGACTCTGGTTCAATGCCTTCTGCCTTCAGATAAATGAAAGCCAGCTGGAGTGCGAAACTGGTATGTGGCTTCCCATCTGACCACCAGAAAAGCACGTTGCGACGCACTTTGCCGTCGGCGTCTACAACGACGTTATTAAAACCAACCTGGTGGCGCTGGCTAAGTACAGGCGGGGGTTGTACTTGGGAAGTATTTTTATTTTTATCTTTAAGTTTTTCAATCCCAATTAAGTTGGGTATCTTTTTAAAAGTATTCTCTAATTCGGCATGACCGGGTTCGACGGGCAAATCCCGATAGATGTCTAAGCCAATGGCGCGGGGCTCTTTTGAGTGCAATTTTTGCAGCAGCTGGGCCATAACGCGATCGGGAATCGGCCATTGACCAATTTTAAGGAGATTTTCTTCATCAATCCCAACAATGAGTATGCGATCGTCCGCTGGTTGCGGGAGACGCAGACGAAAGAACTGGTCTAGAGTCCCCCATTCCCAGGTCTGCAACAGTCCTGTGAGGCGCAACAAAATGATACACGCAGCCACACTGGAACAGGTGACTAATACCCTGCCCTCCGACGATAGCCTTTGCTTCAGTCTTGTCCATAGCGTGATGGAGCTTTTGCTTAGCTGCTTAATCATCCCAGTCGTCCCGTTGTGGGTGTCGTTGCCATGCCTGACTTTATTAATAACGAATGGTTGCAAAAACGTGGGAGTCTGCCAATTTAGGGAAGTTGGCGATCGTCTGCTGGCGGGTGCGAGCGATCGCGTAGTGCAGGAAACTCTGTACCAATGCAGCTTCCTCCCCTATAGTTGCGTATCCCCCTTCATCGACCTGGATGATTAGCTGTTCCATCCCACATTCCGCACGTACTCTAAGTAATTTCCACAGTTTATCCTGGTGGTGGGGCATCCACTCTGGGGTTGGCAGCCTGATTGAAGCCTTGCTCATCTAAGTAAAATCCGTATCTTCATAGTAACTTTACAGGCTAGATACGTAACTTTATCAAATCTTTAAACATACCAAGGGTAAGGTTTGCTATTCTGACTAAGTAAAGCAAGTAATTTCACGGAAGCAGTTGCTCTAAAGGTGTTCTATCTTCCGAGAGATATTGCTCCACTTCTCATTCTGACAATAACTTACTCCGTTCTTGATATTTATTAGTGAGGTGGCATCAATGAAAAAAGTAAACGTTTTAAACTTACCGATTGACAATGTTTCCAAAGTGGAGCTATTAGAAAAGCTCGAAATAGGTGGTATTGTGTTTACGCCTAATGTTGACCACCTTATTAAGTTACAAAACGATCGAGACTTCTACAAAGCATACAACAGCGCTACTTATAAAGTATGCGATAGTCAAATAGTGATGTACGCTGCTAAGTTTTTAGGTACACCACTAAAAGAAAAGATCTCTGGTTCCGATCTGTTTCCCGCCTTTTATAACCACTGCAAAAATAACGAAACAGTTAAGATTTTTTTGTTAGGAGCAGCCGAAGGAGTAGCTAAAAAAGCTCAAGAGGAAATTAACCAAAAGGTAGGAAGAAAAATCATAGTTGATTCATATTCCCCCTCTTTTGGGTTTGAAAAAAACGAAGAAGAATGTAGCCAAATAGTAGACAAGATCAAAAAATCAGGAGCTACAGTATTAGCAATCGGAGTAGGGGCACCCAAACAAGAAAAGTGGATCGCACAATATAAAGATAAATTGCCAAACATAAAAACATTTTTGGCAATTGGTGCGACTCTTGACTTTGAAGCAGGCAATAAACCAAGATCTCCTGAATGGATGAGTACTCTAGGAATAGAGTGGTTATACAGGCTTTTGTCGGAACCGCAAAGGCTCTGGAAAAGATATTTGGTAGACGACTTACCTTTCTTCTGGTTAGTTTTCAAGCAAAAACTCAACTCTTATAAAATCCCCTTGACTAGGGAAGAGAATGTTTACGAGTTTGAGACTGTATTGAATAGAAGCAAAGAAGCTTAAAGCCGAAGTTTGTCTATAGAACGGGATGAGGGCGGAGTTTATTTACTTATTAAATTCCCATCCCCTTGTATTAATCGACACAATTCAAACTTCTGCTGGTTAGCTTTAATTATAGCAACCGATGAGCCCGTTAGGACGTTCTTAATTCCTGAAACTCTTGATTATAGACCCTTCTGACCCTAGCCCCTAGCTATATCTTAGTCAGATTGCCTTGCCAATAAGCTTCGATGCCCATAAGCTTGTCGTAGCTTTTTTTCCAATCCAGAAAAGAGAAATTTATCTCTTTCGTGGAGGATGTTACAGTTCAAATAAAACGCTGATTTCTCACGGATAGCAGGGATTTAGCAAAATAAAGCTCATGTCAAAAGCTTTACTAGCTGTAAAGAAATTTTAGAAAAAGAGGGCGAAGGAAAACGTTGGCAGGGTGGAAAAGCTTAACGGATGAGGCGAGATCGCTAAGCTGTCGCGGGTCTAAATTGTACTTCGGGACGGGCAGGATGCCCATCCCACAAGAATCTTATCAAAGTTGACTGTAAACTTAGATGCACAGCCGCTTATTTATTTCCAGTTTCAACTTCTACTACAAAGTTCGGTAATAAATTCCCCTGCCACCAGTGCCAATAAAAACCAGCCCGAATTGCTGTTTACTAGCCTCCATCACTTGGGGGTTATTACCGATCGGCTTGGAGCGATCGCCTATACTTGTCCATGTCCTTCCTCGGTCTAGAGAACGGAAAATTCCCTCACCCATATCGGCAATCTTCCCATACAGATACAGTGCTGGAATCTTGCTTCCCCGCTGCGGCTTCCCAAACGCAAACAGGTAAGCTCTCTCTACCCCAGCAATTTGGGAGAACGTCTTGCCACCATCTGTAGAGCGGTGAAGTCCCTTCCTATCCAGACTCAGCCAAACTTCACCTTTGACTCCCGACACAGTTTTGAGCGAGTGCCAACTCTCACGGGGAAGTGAGGCATTCACAGTTCCAAAAGAAACTCCTCCATCAGTACTGCGATAGAGTTTGCCACCCGCATAGTAATAAAATGTGTTGCCATCCACTGTGTCCGCCGCCAGCGACTGAGACCAGTTCCACGGGCCTTTGGGGCCTTTAGGCAAGCCTGATACATCGCTCCAAGTTGCACCCCCATCGTCTGTACGTACAGCCTGACCGCTACTGATACTCACAACCAAGACATTTGGATTTGTTGCCGACATGGCTACCCGCATCGGCATTTTGTTGGCTGGAAATGACGCAAACTTCTGCCACGTCACACCGCCGTCAGCCGAAGTTGCTCCCGAATAAGTATTGTTCCACCTGTTGCCGCCGACACGCACTATTCGGGATGGATCGCGATCGTTGTAGGCAATGCTGTAAGTATCTTGAAAATCGGGCCCGTTGTCGCTGAATGTTTTGGACGGGTAGGCATCCAATCCATTGTTATGGTAAAAACCGTCTACATCGGCCATACCGCTAAGTAACAGTGGCCCCTTTGGAGGTGAAACTAAAGCAAATGTGACTATTTCTTCGTGTCCTTTTTGATAATTAGTCCAGACAACTGGATTTGCCTTGATATCGTCTGTGCGCCATATCCCGTACCAGTCCGTCAGCCAAATCCTGCCTGCAACTTTCGGGTCAAACTCGATCGCAGATATCCACGCCTGCGATCGCATAATCTTCGTCCACCAAGGAACGGTGTTGTTCATGGAGCGTTTCATCTGCGTCCACGTACTTCCCCCATCCAAAGATTGGTAGATTTTCGTAGATGGCGTTTCTCCCAGAGCAACTACTAACTCATCGGGATTGGCTGGGTTGACACTCAACGCATTAAAAACGGCTTGAGAGTTGTTCGGCGTGATGTTGCTCCAAACCCCGTTTGCATACTTGCTGACCCCTAGCCCCTTGGCACTCGTTGCGTACAGCGTACCGTTGCGGCTTGTAGCCATACGCCTCGGCCACTGCGGACTTCCCTCTACTTTGCTCCAGGTGACACCCGTATCGGTGGATTTATATATCCCATCTCCATAGGCGATCGCATAAACTAAGCCAGACACCTGTTTATCTAACAAAACCGCTGTAATTCCAATATCCTTTTTACCTATTCCGGGAAAAGAATTAACTTTAGTCCAACTTCTACCAGCGTTTGATGACTTCCACAGTCCATCTTGCCGCGAGCCGAAGAAAATCACATTTGAATTAAACGGATTGACAACTAATCTTTCTCCCATCCATCGTTTATTTTGGTTGCCTCCCATTGGCAAGTCAAGGTTTAACTTAGTCCAAGTTGCACCCTGATTAGTTGACTTAAAAATTGTTCCAGGCCGATCCCAAACATAGGAACCTGCCGCAATATAAACAATCTTCGGATCTTTCGGATCGAAAGCTAGTGCTTCTCCCCCATAGTAACGGCGTTGGGAAAGCGGAAAATGGTCAGTTATCGGAACCCAACTTTGCTCTCGTGGATTCCAACGATAGAAACCACCGACATCGGTTTTGATATAAACAAGGTCTTTTTGTAAAGGATGGAGGTAGATACCCGTAACATAGCCACCTCCTCCCAGGGATACATTATTCCACCCGGTCGATGCAGCTGTTTTCTGAATATCAAAAATAGCTAACTCTGCCCGTTCAAAGGCAGAGTTAATGACGCTGACACTTTTGATTTGCTGAAATGCTATAACGGCAACCAGGGAAATGATAGCAATTAGAACTATACGATTTAGGCGGTTCATACCGACTGACCAGACTGCTCTTGTAGAATCTGGCGTTTTTGAGTACTTCCTCTCATTTTAGAGGCGAAAGTATCAATTTGGGAATAAACAGATTGGGGCAAAAGCCAGAGCAAATAAGCCGATACCCAGGTAAAAATAGTCCGTTTTGGTTCTTCCAGCAAGATGCGCCAGTAGGTAGACAAAGCTCGATTAATCAGTTGTACAGATGCTTCACCTGCCTGCATACGCACAGCACTTCTGGCTAAATAACGTAGCTGGTATGCTCTAGCCATATTTTCCCACTTAGCAACCAGTTCTGGAGCATACGAGCGAGTCTTTTCAAATACCTTTTCCCAAGACTCGAACTGTTTGACAAAATTAGCTGAAAGACCTCCGGAATTTACCCGGTAGAGAGTCATAACGTCGGGAATTCCCTCAATTTTCCAAGATGTCTGGATCGCGATGCGTAGCCAACATTCTATGTCTTCAGACTGGCGAAAGCGATCGTCGAAATAAAAATCTTCTACAGTACCGTAAAGATTATCTTCAAATCGAATTGCTTCAAACACATCCCGCCGAATCACCGCTGCCGAACCATTTCCGATTGGACTGCCGCGAAGTAAACAAGGCACGTTAATATCTGTGAGTTGAGGCATCGTATAAGTGCCTAAGTCGTTTCCCGCTTCATCCATAAAAGCAGAACGGTTAAAGCTAACCCCCACATCTTGCGAATTGTCCAGGTGAGCGACATTCTTTTCCAGCATTTCTGGTAACCAAACATCGTCCCCATCTAGAAATGCTAAATATTCGCCTTGAGCGTGACGAATGCCAGTATTTCTAGCCCCAGCTAGTCCGCGATTTTTTTGCCGAATGATTCTAATTCTGGAATCTGTTAATTGCTGACAAATTTCGACGCTGCGATCGGGAGACTCATCATCAATAATCAGCACTTCAAAATTTTGATAAGTTTGCTCTAAAACCGACTGTACCGCAGCAGCGATATATTTTTCTACTTTGTAAGTCGGAACAATGACAGACACTTTTTTCATGCTAGTTACCAACTCGGTTGCCGTTACAGTCTCATCTTTAGCTGGGAGTCAAATTCTGATTTAACTTATCTTGGCTGCTCTTGAAGAATACGACGCTTTTGAGCAGCGCCCGTAATCTTTAAAGCAATATCCTCAAGTTGGCGGTACAAAGACTGGGGTAAAAGCCACAGAGAATAAGCAGCTGCCAAAGTCAAAAATGTACGGCGCGGTTCCTCTAAAACAATGCGCCAGTAAGTAGCTAAGGCACGATGAGCAAATTTCACAGCCGAAGCGCCGTCTCGCAGACTGACAACCCTCCGAGCTAAAAACCGCAACTCGTAAGCTCTAGCTCGATTTGCACACTGATTTACCAGTTCCGGAGCGTAGGAGCGGGTTTTTTCAATTACCTTTTCCAAATCTTCCAACTGCTTATTTACGTTAGTTGAAGCTCCCTGCAAATTTACTCTGTATAGTGTTAGAGCTTCAGGAATTCCCTCTACTTGCCAGTTAGTTTTAAGAGCAATCCGCAGCCAGCATTCCACATCTTCAAAATGGCGCAATTGCTCATCAAAATAACATTGCTCTGCACTTGAAGCATTATTTTGAAACTTAATTGCTTCAAAAACCTCTTGCCGAATCACCGGAACAGAACCATTACCAATCGGATTCCGGCAGAATATCTGAGCCGGAGTAATCTCCTTAAGTTTAGGCATTTGGTAGAGATTTAAAGGCTTGTCTGTTTCATCAATGAAAGCAGAGCGGCTAAAGCTAATTCCTACGTTTGGTGAATTTTCTAGATGAGCAACGTGCTTTTCTAGTTTTTCCGGTAACCAGAGGTCATCCCCATCTAGAAAGGCCACATACTTGCCTTGAGCGTGGCGAATGCCAGTATTTCTAGCGGCTGATACTCCTCGATTCTGCTGACGAATGATTTTAATCCTGGGGTCGGTGAATTGCTGACAAATTTCTACGCTGCGATCGGGAGAACCATCATCAATCAGCAGGAGTTCAAAGTTTTTATAAGTTTGCTCCAGAACCGACTGTACTGTAGCCGCTATATACTTTTCGACTCCATAGACCGGAATAACGACAGAAACCTTTTGCATAAATATCCACCCTTCTCAAAAAGTAACAGATCAGTTAATCTCTTTAACTGGTTCACCTCTATTTGAACCAAAGACGTATCGAGTAGCCCAAATTGTAATCAAAGGCAGAACAAGCATATGGGTTACTAAAACAGATATAGCAACTCCTATCGCTTGCCAACGCACTCCGATGAGCAGTCCAATAGCAAAAATTACAGTAAATAACAGATTTCCCTGTAAGCTTAAGTTAGGCTTGTCGATCGCTGCCAAAAGGTTAGTAGCAGCCAGGAAAAAAGGACGAGGTATTGCTGATAAGCAAATCAAAATTAGGATTGGAATTGCCACTATCCATTTTTGACCAAAAACAATTGGCACGTATAACGGAGCCAAGCTAGATTGCAACAAAACCAAGGGTATAATGATCGAGCCAATTGTTTTGAGACCGCTAAAATAGCGTTTCTTGAATTCAACCCAATTTGAGCGTACTGCACATAAGTGAGGATACAATGCTACGGTAATAGATTGGATGACGCTTAAACTAATTCCTAAACCTGCATTAAACGCAAAGAAATATATTCCCAGTTCCTTAACTCCTAAAAAACGACCAACTATTAAATAATCCAAATTGTTTCGTAAAGTTGCTAACATTCCAATCCCAATAAAATTGACGCCAAACTTAAAAATTTCCCACCATCGCTCTGTGGTAAAGCCTTTAGTTCGACGCCAAGGATGATTATATATACATACGATCGCGTCAAGAGGAGCAGCGATAATTCTTGGCAGTATAATTGCCCACATTCCCATGCCTAAAAGCGCAAATACTGCCGTTAAAATATTCCCCACTGCAAGTTGAACAGTGCCACTAATTGCTGTAATTTTGAGTCTATTTTCTCTCTGTATAAGTGCGGCTTGTATCCTGCCTATGGGCGTAATCAAATAAACAGTTCCCATCAGACAAATTGGCATAATAAGTCGATTGTCATGATAAAACCAAGCTACCGGAAAAGCAGCTACGCACTGAATAACAAATACACCAAAACAAACTACCCAATTTAACCAGTATGCACCGTTGCATATGGATTCGAGTTTTTCTTTATCAGCCTGGATTACCTTACCGGCAATACCGATTCTAGTTAATACTTGTGTAAATTCATAAACTGTCAAAACCAGAGCTACTAACCCATAGTCATAAGGGGTTAAACAGCGAGCCAAAATGACAGTTGTTAGTAAGCGAAAGACGCGATTAATTAATTCTGCACCGCCCAACCAGCCAAGATTGCGAATAAAATCGCTATTAAGCTTACTTTTGAGCTTAGCGATCGGTTTAGCCAACCTTTTGTTTAAGTTCACAGTTGCACCTTGAATAGTATGCTGGCCGTAACAAAACTGTCCTAAGAGTCGGTTCTACTTGCTACAAAGACTATATTACGTCTTGATTGCCTAACCTTAAATTTTTCGTCGAAGAAGCTGGAAATATTTTACCAATAAATTGCGTAAAGTTGCTAGACAACTTATAGGGAAGTAGTCGCATCAATCCTAATTTCAATACTAAACGCATAGTCTGGCGGTCAAGCAAAATCTTTGGATACCACTGGATTGCCTTTTGTAGTTTTTGAATAGCCTGCTTAACCCCTTTATCGTCCAGGACATGAGCTATGGATAGCTGCGTCAGGAATCGATACTGATAAGCTAGGCTCTGATTTTTAAGAAATTGTAGCTCTGGTGGCGCTTCTTGAAATGCTCTTTCAATTACCGTGAGACCATATTTTTCCATCACATCCACTTTGGATGTCATTGATTGTGAAGAGCGACGGTAAAGAATTTGATATTTAGGAACCAAAACAAAAGGACACAGAGCCGCTAGCCGTATGTAATAGTCCCAATCTTCAGCAGATTTAAGGGTAGGATCGAACCTGCCTGCTGCTTCAATAAATTCCCTACGACCCATAATATTTGAGCCGCTGGAAATAAAGTTTCTGATTAATAATTTAGGGTAAACATTACCCTCATAATATAGTGGTTCCCACGCATATAAAAATTCACTGTTTTCGTTTATAAAAGCAGTCCAGCTATAAGCAATTCCTGCTTCGGGATGTTGCCGCAAAGCTGTTAACTGTAGCTCTAATTTATCTGGTGTCCACAAGTCATCTGCATCGACGAAGGTAATATACTCTCCCGTAGCGCGATCGATTCCACGGTTGCGAGCTACTGGTAGTCCACCGTTTTCATAAGAAAAAACCTTAACTCGTGAATCTTCAATTGCATTGAGTAGTTCCACCGTTCCGTCAGTCGAACCGTCATTAATGACAATTATTTCAAAATCTGTGAAAGTTTGTTTTTGTAGGGATTGGATCGTTTCTAAGATCGTTTTCTCAGCATTGTAAGCAGGAATGATAACAGATATAACTGGCATAGATACTCCCCTCGATACTGTTGAATTATTTTTTGAATGGCAACGTTTAGTGAATGTTAGCGGTAAATAACGATGGTAAAACTAAAGCAATGGCGTAACTTATGAACCATATTAATCAATACGTATAAACACCGCAAGCGGTTATAATATAACTTTACTTAATCTTTAAATTAACGTGATTACTTTACTTAATTATAAAGTTTATATAAAGGGTTCTTTCGGATCAAATATGCTGTTGTAGTAGCACACCTAATTAAAATCTTGGTACGACCAACATATTGATGATGCCGTGCCCCTACAAAATGTTCATTGTAAACATTAGCATAATAATTCCGAAAGACCCATATAAAGGAAATGGCGCTATTTTTTTGATTGCTGGATATTTAGAAGAGGATATTTTTGGGAAATTTTTCTTTAAAGGCAATGCCCATTATCACCAAACCAGGCCAATAGATGTAGATCAGAGCCTCTAAATTTTCAGCAAAAGAGAAGAAGAATAAAACTAAAACTACACCTAACCCTACCTGGGCGGTTTTGTTTTTCTGGGCTTTGATAAGAAGCTCTATAAAACTCCAGAACAAGGGAACTGCAAATGCGATAAAACCTACTACCCCGCTAGTGAACAGAAGACCAAACCAGGTATGGTGAGAGCCAATTGGCTTGCGGGTCGTAACTGGGGGACCTTTCGGCTCAACAAGCCCATGACCCCAGATGGGTGCTTCTGTCCACCAACGGTACAAAGCGATGCGACCCAAGATATCTCTAACTTGTGAAGATCCAGCTCGTTGACCGTCGAATTGTGTTTTGAAGTCTTTAACCCAAGTGATTATCTGAAGACCGAAAAGACCGGATAAGAAACTAACTACTCCTGTGCCGATTTGTACGCTGGGGCGACTAAAGTTCACTAAAAGCAATATTAGGAATGGAAGAATGAGCAGACATAATGTACCTAACCGTGAATCTGCCCCCACAACCATTGCAGCAGCACCAATCATGCCAATCCATCGCCACTTTTTGTTGGATTCTTGACAGGTAAGAAAAAAATAGATATCGCCTACCAGTCCTAATGCGGGAGCCCAAGGTGCAAATAAATATAGGCGGGGTTTATGAGTTTCACCATCAATACCGTAGAGTAATACCCTGTAATACTCGGCACCAACGCCTCCTATTTTCTGTAGTGGAGAAGTATATATGGATGAAGGTAAATGTACTATACTTGCCATCTGGCAAATTGGAAATAAAATTAAAGTTTGTAGGCAAAGAATACAGGCAGCTCGGTAAATTAATTGTGGTCGGATCTTGAGGCAACCAATAAGAGGAAATAAGGCAAAAAGAGCCCATGTCCTGATAAAAAAGTTAATGGTTGACCTAATGACACGAGCAAGATCTAGATTATAATCTAGATGGCTCCCAATTAAAGCTACTTCCATCAATAACATACAAATAATCCATACCCATACTCCCAAGGGAATAGTAATTTTTTCTTCAACGGGAGTGTCGTCCGTCTGATCCCAGAGTTTTTTGCACAGGTATATCGCTAGGAACCAAGCCATTATAAAAGCTAATATATGCTGCGCTCCCAGCAAGTACAACACATAGGTTCCAGTTATGTAATACCAAACTACCTTTTCTTCAAAGTTTTGAGGTTTGATTACAGAATTTATCTCATCTTGGGATGAGCTTTTATCTGGTTTTCTAAAAGCCGAAAAAAGTGAATTTATCATAGTCAAACGCTCAAGATTTACGCCAGGGTCATCGCGAGCATCGGTTGTGTGAGTTGCTGACTGAAGGACTGGGTAGGGGATGCGATCGCTCTTCATGTGTCCATCTGTCCTACAGACTCCACTCAGCCACCACTATCAGATCAATTTTTCCAGATAGCCTCTCTGAGATTGTATATCAATACTGTCGCATTGACAAGGTTCACTTTTTCCTGAGTTGCTAGAAGTGCCATCTCGCTTAGAGATCACCTTAGCAGGCACACCAACGGCAATTGAGTAAGGAGGGATATCTTTATTTACCACTGCTCCCGATCCAATCACACTGCCCCGACCAATCGTAACCCCATCTAGTACTTTTACACCACTGCCCAGCCAACAATCATCCTCAATCACAATTCCCTTATAGGTGTGTCCTTGCTGTACGATCGGCATTGTTGGATCGGTGAAAACATGATTGTTGGCAAAAATTCCTACGTGCGGAGCAATCAGACAGTACTTACCAATTTTGATATGGCGACCCGTCATACAGGTATAGGGGCCAATAGATGTGTAATCGCCAATCTCGATATAACCACTGCCACCGGAATGAAGTTTGATATCAGCGGCACGATTGAGGCGTACCCAATTGCCAACACAAATTTTGCTATCTCGTCCCACATTTCTTAGGCGAACGTAGCGATCGATCTTAGTCCCATTGCCAATTTCGACACAATCTGCATTAACAAATTCAACGCCGGGTTCAATTTGTACCGAATTACCTAGCCGCCCCAAAATTAAACGGTATAAAAAACTTCGTAATACTCTACCTGGTTTGAGCGGTATCCAGCCCACCAATGTGGTGATTAAAGGTTCTTTCCAGTAGAAACGCCGTGAAGTAGAGGGAGACTGTTTAGTATTCATAATGTTACACCTTGACTGGGGTCGATCGTAAAAAACTACCTGGCTACGCTGACTACCGTTGCTGTTTTAAAGTGGCTGTAACTGTAAACTTGCAGAAAGCTCGTAAGCTGCTGATTCAGACTGCTCTGCCAAAATACTCTTATAGAGTGTTACTGAATCTGCCGCCTCCATACTTATAGTCCGAACAGGCTGAATGCCTTGGCGAAGTTTATCCAGAAAATCTGGCTCTAAAGCTAGCTTGGCAAAAGCGTCAGCCCAGGCTTTTACATCGCTGGCGGGCACTAACAATCCATCCACGCCGTGCTTCACTTTTTCAGCAATTCCCCCTAGATTAGAACCTACTACGGGAACGCGATAAGCATGGCCTTCCAATACTACTACTGGACCCGTTTCTAACCATTGCGACGGTACGGTCAACACATCAAAACCTGACAATGCAGATCCTAATTCTGAGCGTTTTAATTGTTTGGCAACTCGGATGCGGGGATCGTCACCAATGCGAGATAGAACTTGTTCTCGATATTCCTCGTTGCTAGCAACGCCATGAATAATTAATTCGATCGGCACATTAGGCGGTAGGGATTTTACTGCTTCTACAATGATATGAATTCCCTTAGTTTGATCCCAGCGACCTAAGAAACCAACTCTTAGGGGTTCTCCAGGCTTTTTGGGCTGCAAAACTGTTTGTTTGTAAGCCTCGGCAAAAGATTCAGCAATCCCGTGTCTCAACAAGAAAAGTTTTTCTTTAGGTATGCCATTAATCGTCAAAGCTTTGCCAACCCATTCAGACATCACAACAATGCGATCGGCAAATTTTGCCATTTCTTGTAAGCCTTCTAGACGAGCAGCCACATAAGCAGGTGTAGTCAAAGGGCTAAGCAAAGCATCGGCAGTTTTACTGATAGGCGCTGGCGTTTTACTCAAACGCCGCATCAGTCCTCCTGCTATCTGACTTGCAGGCATGGGTATACGACTCAAAGTTTCGATAACTGAAGGCGGTATGCTTCGCGAAACACCGCAACAATAGCTACAGCGCACGGGCTCGATCTTGCCGTCGCAAGCTTCTTTTCCATCCAGCATTAGGGTTTGGCGTTGGCAAATCGGTTGAGGCAATCTTACCGACACAGCTGTCCCCATCCCTAATTCTTTGGCTAAACGAAGATGAGGCAAACCGCACTTGGGAGTCCACTGATGCTGATGGTAGATGTCTGCTTTTTGCGCTTTTAGCCAACGAGCGAAATGCTCGAAACCACCGTGGGGAGAAGGCCCATGATTTGGTTCTGGTTTTGGCGTGGGGGATACAGGATACCGATAAACTTCTACTCCGTTGTATGTGTAAAAGTTTTCTTTAGGATCATCTTGAGATGCAGCTATCTTGCTCTCTACTCCCATAGCTTCTAGCACTGGAAGAATTTCACTTAGATGAATATGAATTCCTCCACAACTTTCTGGAAAATAACGAGCAACTGCTTGGATAGTTTTCATAGGTCAAGAGTTATTTCAATTCAACTTGACTGGCAATCTTTTTCTCTTTCAGGGGCTTGTGAGTCAGATTTTTCTCAACAAGCCCCGGTTTCTAGGTGGTTGATTTTAATTCAATTAGGCAAAGACTTTTGTAGACAGTAAAGGTTTGCCATCCATGTATTCGGGAATAGGCGCATCCATGAGTTCCAGAATAGTGGGAGCTAAATCTACTGCGTGTCCTTCGGCCAAGGTGGAACCGGCCTCAATTCCAGGCCCTTTGATAGTCCAAAATCCTCTTGGACGGTGAGCGCCAGTGCGATTGAAATAGATCGGCCCGATGCGACCGTATTTGGGGCTGTCTACCACATCGACAGCAAAGTCTTCCCAGATTACTACTAAGTCTGAATCTGGTAGTTTGGGATCGTTGTCTGTGGGGTTTTGGCGGGTACGCACAACTTTTTTAACGATCGGCTTCCCAGTTCTGGCATCGGTGAGTTGATGCAACTGTTCGATCAACTCATCGCAGACAGCATTGTATTCAGCAGGGGAAACAATACCCTGAGATTCTCTTCCTTGCAGGTTGATGCGAATATAGCCATCAGAGAAACCGGGAATGTAAAATGCTTTCATCTGCGGCCAATATGGTTGATACCACCTGGATGGATGCCAGCTAAACAATTCTGTTTGGGGAGAACCTGTGAGTTCAGCCCATTTCTTGTAGAATTTGGTCAGATACGGTCTGAAGCGACCGGGAATCTTTGGCTCTACAGACCTTAAAAATGTTGCCATCGGATCGGGGTCATTTTTCAGGTTGTGGAGCAGTTTGTACCAGCTATCTTTGGGATTTTTAGGAGTTAGCGGCGGTGGTGGTGTCATTCCCATCTCTTGCGACTTCAGCAAGGATTTGCCAGGGAAGCTAAATCGATAGAGAAATTCGGGTAATACAACCATACTCAGTAAGTCCGCTGAGTTGGCACCCTGACCGTGGGCTGAAAATACGATTACGTAAGCATTCTCTGGAGCTTCGGCTAACATCTCTCCCAGAGACTCGTCCACAGCTTCAAAGTATTCGAGCATCGGATCGCGGTCAGCAGAAGCTGTCTGCTTATAAAGGGGGTGATCTGGTTGACTGAGATGCCAGAAGTAATGCTGTGCTGTGTGGGTTTCACCAATAGCTGTCAGAAACAGATCCCACTGTTCCCGGCTTAATAAGTCTTTAGTAATAGCTGTGCGACGCTCAAGTCCAACCTCAAGCTCCCGCTTTAGTTTAGCTACGGAGCTTGGATTGTACCAATCTGAGCGATCGTTATGGTGAAATGTATCGGCTGGGTGGTCTCCGTATTTCTCGATCAACTCAGAAAGTAGTCCTTTGGGTTCTGATGCGCGATCGATCATCGGAGCATGGGCCCCCCAGGCTAGAGCTTGGATGCCATTGACTTTATCGGAAATAGTAGTCTGGGGCATATCGAATACAGCCACCCGATACTTATCTCCCACAGCATAAAACGGGGGATACTCGCTAAAATCATAGGCTCCGTGTTCGCCCAGAGTCTTTGTCTGGTAGGTTTTTGGGTTGAAATCGAACTTTGACCAGTAGCCGGTTTTATGGGGAAGACAACCTGTGAGAAAGTTTGTCCAAGCCGATTCGCCCTTGTAATACTCCATGTTTACCAGGCGTCCGTAGGCTCCTTGTTGCCGCAGGCGAGCCAGGTTCTTCAGATGTCCCTCAGACATCCATTTTTCCAGCAATACTGGGTCTGCTGAGTCCAATCCAATTGCAATGACTGAGTTTTTCACAATCTACTCCTACTTCAATCTATGTGTTTATCAATTTGCTTGAGCGACTAAATGAATAAATTTGAGGGCAGCGGGGCTATTTTGTATAGGTTACTGATGTTTTCTTAACCATCATCGCTGCTTAGTTTTGTCGTCAGTTAATTGCGTAACTTATGAATTATATTAATCAATACGTAGAAACACTGCAATCTTTTAGAGGGCTTCTTTATCTACTCTTTAAAAAACTGTCCCATTTATGATTAAATTGCTAAGTTTATGTGAAGCATCTAAGATCGACCCTGAGACAGAGCCAAAATTCCGCAGCTAACAGGTAATAACGGGTTTGACCACATACTTTGTATACCTACAGATATACGGTACAGACAGTTGCCTACAGAGTCAGTAATTTCCGAGAGCAGTGAAAAATTAGAGCGGATCTTTGTGTGCGAAGCCTTTGACAGATTATTAAAGGAGCGCAAGCCCACCGCATGGACGGGGTGGGTAAGCGGAAGCACCTAATGGTGCATTGAATCCAATTTGTGCTACAATTGGAAATGTCAGTACAAGACATTAA
>CASBRD010000397.1 GCA_949128025.1 Oscillatoriales cyanobacterium PMM_0008
CAGGACTTACGCACCCATTTTTTGCGTAGGGGCGGGTTTAGCCGATAAATTAAGCATTTCACAGATATCCCTAATACAAAACCCGCCCCTACAATGCTTGATTTTTCGTGATTTTGCGTAAGTCCTGTTTACAATAGTCATCTCCAGAAATTAAAGGTGCGTTACCTGTAACCCTTGTAGAGACGTTGCATACAACGTCTCTACATTCTATGAAAGGAGATATCTAATCAACTTTGATAAGATTCTTGTGGGATGGGCATCTTGCCCGTCCCAGAGTAAAATTTAGATGCGTGAGAGCTTAGCGTTGTACTGTTACGGTTGTACCGACAGTCACCTGCTGGTATAAAGCCATAACATCCCGATTCCGCATCCGCACACAACCGTGGGAAACTGCCTGTCCGATCAGCTGCTCGTTCGGGGTGCCGTGAAACCCGATCATATTCTTACCGTCAGTCCAAAAAGCAATCCACCTGACTCCTAAAGGATTATTTGGCCCTGGAAGTATAACCTCTCCTGTCCAGGGATGTTCCCAAGCTGGATTTTGGAGCATTTGTAGAACTTTAAAGGTGCCTGTAGGGGTTTCCCAACCGGCCTTACCTACAGCGATCGGGTAACTTGCTTGCACCCGATTATCCCGATAGACATAGACGCGGCGATCGCTCAACTTGATCGTCAAATTAGTATTTTGAGTGGGATTAAACCAGGATGGCGGCACAAAAGCAGGTATGTGACTCTGAAGTTGTGTCTGGCTCTTCGTTGCCTCTTGAGTAGTTGGTATAGAGGCACTAGCCTGCCGCTGAGCCGAACTTAGTAAAATTACTGCTCCAAAGCAGAACAGCATCAAGTTTCGAGATAGGGATTCTCCTCTCACCATTCCTTTCATCCTTTGCAAACAATTCAAGCAGAGTTCAGACTTCGATCGGTTCATCGGGTACATATTATACCTATAATTTACGACGCCATAAACAACGCTTTTTGGCTGTCATTAGTGATTGGTAGTTAGTCATGAATCATTGACAAATAACAATGGATTACTGAGAATGGTCTGCGGATTAAGGGTCGCGATCGCAAAAAGCTTCTAAAAAGCTAGGTTTCAAGACCTGTGCTATACAAATAGCTGATGTCTTTAGATAGAGTTCCTGCCAACGCAGCTGCGTTAAAGTCAGCAGTATATGCGGATTCGATCGGCTTTTCACCAACCATGATAGAATAAACTGCTGAGTCCGTTATCCAATTTCGGAAAAGTGAGGTTGTAATGCGTCTTCAGAAAACCAAAGTATTGACAGGTACAACGCTGTCGGTGTTGCTTTCGCTAGTGGCAGTATATCCGGCTCTAGCACGCCCATCTGGGGAACAAGCTTCAGGGGAAGCGATCGCGCAGATCGATCGCATGGATAGCGCTAGCATGAGCGGCAAGATCAAAAGTATTGTCGGCAACGTGGTAACGCTGGAAATGCCTAACGGTGAAACCAGACAGGTCATGATAGGCCGAGCCGAAAGAGATCGCCTGGGACTGCGGCCTGGAATGGAAATTATGACCTCTATGAGGGACGGTAATCTTATGGTTGAAGTTGTCAGTGCAGGCCCAGCCTCTCCTACTTCAGCAGATACCACTCCTCTTAACTCAACTACCACCAGCACCGAAGCAGCCAGCGACGCCGAAATGACCACCCGAACAGAAGGTCGGCGCGTGGTAGAAGAAACAACTATTCGCAGGAGTACTATGACTCCCTCTAACGTCCAGCAAACCACCCAACAAACGACTGGTGATATGCAAGAGTCGAGACAGGTAGTAGATCAAAACACTGAGTCGGCACCCGATACAACCTCCTCAGAAACAACTCGGAGTCGGCCTGTGAGAGCCCTTTGGTAACTCGTGTGAGGACTGGGGATTGGGTAAGTAAAAAGTACTTTTTTTTCCAATCCTCAATTCTATTAACTCAAGTTGCTAATTACTTGCACTCTGGGTATGTTGTTGCGATGCCGCGCTCTTATCGAAGTTGCTATAAAAGCGCGGCATCGCAACAACGTACCTAATACCAGTAATCAAAATTCGCGAGCGACATTGATAGATTCAATCTGAATCATCGATAACAAGCTACCAATCGTCAGCGATTTTAACCCTTCTTTAACCGAAGAAAATTTACCGCTACGCAGACCGAAGAGAATTTTAGAGTAAGGCTTTGTCAGCGCTATACTAGCAAAGTTCTTTTGTTCTGTTAAATGTTCAATTAGTTCCATATAATTTTGCCCGATATTTAAAGATCTAGCAAATATACTACATTCATATTACAAGATACTCAAAATTTATTTTAAGTACTTATACTCAGAAAAGCGCTATAATCGCAGTCAAGTAGGGTATAATTGCTCGCAGTCTTGGATTTGAATCGCTGGCAAGACAACTGAGGGGCAACCCCAGGCGGATTTTGTAGCTTTGCGGATGTAAAGAGCATCTTAGGCACAGCTTCGCTACCTAAATGTTCGATCGTTAAGGATGTCAGAGTAGGAATGCAATTGGTAAATGGACTGCGACTAAGCCTTGCGGTGTCAGCTGGACGCACGATAACTTCTCTTGTTCGCCTGCTGGGACTGGGTGCGGCTAGCGTTTTACCTGGAGAAATCGCCAGTCGCATTCAGCCGCAGATACTGCAAATGCTGTGTCGCCAAGTGAAGCACGGCGTTATTTTTATCGTGGGTACGAATGGCAAAACCACCACGTCGCTGCTGTTGCGGACGATGCTGGAACGCCAAGGATTGCGGGTGGTTCATAATGCTACTGGTGCCAATTTGGTAAACGGGTTGATTACGGCATTGCTGGACAATACCAATTTGGCGGGTCAGGTTGCTGCTGATTACGCAATTCTAGAAGTGGATGAAAATATCTTGCCGCTGGTTTTGCACTCCTGTCAGCCTCGGATAATTTTATGTTTGAATTTGTTTCGGGATCAGCTCGATCGCTATGGAGAGGTAGATACGATTAGCCAGCGCTGGCAGAAAGCTATTTCACCGATGTCCCCGGAAACTGTAGTTATCGCCAATGCCGACGATCCTACTCTTTCTCATTTGGGTCAGAAATTGCCTCAGCGCGTGTTATTCTTTGGCTTAAACGAGCCGAAGTATTATCTTGATGAAATTCCCCATGCTGTTGACTCAATTTATTGTCCCAGCTGCGGTCACTCGCTGGATTATGAGGGGGTTTATCTTTCTCACCAGGGTGATTTTAACTGTCCAAAGTGTGGTTTCACTAAGAGCAAACTAAGTATTGATAGCCGGGAATGGCCGCAAATTCTGATCGGGCTTTATAACAAATACAACACGCTGGCTGCGGTGTTAGTCGCCCAAGAAATTGGCATAGACGATAATAACATTCGCGATAGTATCAAAAATTTCCAAGCTGCTTTTGGACGCGCTGAGGAATTAGAAATTGCGGGTAAGCGGGTGCGGATTTTATTATCTAAAAATCCAGTGGGAATGAACGAAACCATTCGCACGGTAAACGAAATCAAGGTTGGTGGTAGTTCTTCTACAACGCTGATGGTGCTAAATGACCGGACGCCTGATGGTACGGACGTATCTTGGATTTGGGATGTGGATACAGAAAAGTTGGTGGCGTCGGGAGGTACTATAGTGGTGAGTGGCGATCGCGTCTACGATATGGCGCTGCGTCTGCGTTACAGCCAGAAGGATGAGAAGAACGGCTGCAAATTGATGATCGAAGAAGATTTAAAAGACGCGATCGCAACTGCTCTCGAACACACCCCAGATGGCGAAACACTACACATTTTGCCTACCTATTCCGCAATGTTAGAAGTGCGGGAATTGCTGACCGGACGTAAGATTCTGTGAGGAGATATTAAATGAATGGTTCTCTGTTTTTCAACGTCCTGCTGGCTAGTATTATGGGGTGGCAAAATACCCACATAATATCAAATTCTCCCATAATTAAACAAGCACCGATAATTGCTGTCACTAACTTGTCTTCAGCCAAAACTTCCCCTGAAGCTAACGATCGAGAAAAGCAAGTAATTAACTCTCGCAGAAATTGTCGGGTTTCTGCATATGTTATAGATAAAGACCCGCAAGGTTTGAACGTGCGAAATGCTCCTAATTCCAATGGCAGAGTTATTAAAAAATTGCCCACAAATACCCTTGCTGTGTTTGTCGATATTACTGGTTCTCAAGGACAGTGGGTGGAAGTCAGCAAAGCAACAAGCGAGAGGGAGGCAACATTATTTCAAGGTAAAGGATGGGTTTACGCTTCCTTGTTAGGCACGGGGACTCGCGGCTATGAAACAAGAAGTGTTTCGGCTTACACAAGTAACAATAACCGCAGTCGGGTGGTCGGTCGCATCCCATCTGAAAGTGAGGTAAAACTATTAAGTTGTAATGGAGAATGGGTTTATGTTAAGTATCAGCAAGTTCAAGGATGGTTGACACGATTTGACCAATGTCCAAATCCTTTAACTACTTGTCCTTAATGGGGTGAGTGGGTGAATAAGTAACCTTTTTTCTTCTTCCAATGACCAATGATATCATTTCCGGTTACATTGGTCTTGTCTGTGAGAATCATTGGTTAAATTTTTACCGCAGATGAAGACAGATGAACGCAGATGAACGCAGATATGAAAAGAATTTTTTTTGTGTCAAGATGCTATCAAACACGATCTGACAACTGACAACTGACAACTGACAACTGACAACTGACAACTGACAACTGACAACTGACAACTGACAACTGACAACTGACTATTAACAAATGACTATTAACAAATGAGTAATAACAACAGAGAATTAACAATTGGTTGGCTTTATCCGACGCTAATGAGTACCTATGGCGATCGCGGAAATGTGATATGTTTGCAGCAACGCGCTCAATGGCGGGGATATAATGTAGAAGTATTGCCTCTGGACCTGCAATCAACAGTAGCAGATTTTCACAAAGTTGATTTATTAGTTGGTGGCGGCGCACAAGACAGACAGCAAGAAATTGTGATGCGCGATTTGCGCGGTGCCAAAGCTTCTGCGTTGCGAGAGATAATCGAAGCTGGTACACCGGGAGTTTTTACTTGTGGCGCACCGCAGTTGCTGGGCCATTATTATGAACCTGCGATCGGTCAAAGAATTGAAGGTTTGGGATTATTTGATTTTGTCAGCAAGCATCCCGGTATAGATGCGCGGCGTTGTATCGGTAATGTGGTATTTGAGATCACAGCATCTCGTTTAGCAAAGGAACTAGAAGCGATGCTGGGTAAGCCTCCTGTGGTGATCGGATTTGAAAATCACGGCGGTAGAACTTATTTGGGGAAGGTAGAAGCGCTGGGAAAAGCGATCGCAGGTTATGGCAATAATGGTGAGGATGGCATGGAAGGGGCATTTTATCGAAATGCGATCGCCACCTATTCTCACGGCCCAGTTTTACCTAAGAATCCGTTTTTGGCAGATTGGTTAATTCAGACAGCTTTGGCAGAAAAATATCAGATTTCAGTATCCCTGTCACCGTTGGATGATACACTGGCGATGCAGGCCCGATCGGCAATGTTTAAGCGGTTGGGTGTTAGCGAATCTGTTGCGGCGGCGAGAGGGTAGGTGATTGGTTAAATAGAATCAGAACCATTCAAAGTTCAAGGCGGGTATAGCTTAGATTAAGAAATTAGAATAGAGATATAGCCCTTCTCAGGTAGATGAGGTATGACTGACAGCTTATATAACCACTAAATTAAGAGGGCTAAAGCCCAACTACGTACCTCACTTACTTGATAACCGCTATATCAAATCCAAACTCCCTAGCTTTTACAACTTCATAATGGCTTACAGCGATTTCTCACTCCAAAAGGTAAAAACCGAATTTAATCTGGTAATTGAGGAAAACCTTGACCTATTTCCAGAAGTACAACCAATTCTTCCCAGCGAACTCCTCACCCTCACCCTCAAAGAAACCATTCCCCTCATTAGCGCTATCAACACCGAAAAAGCACGTTCCGAGTTAATTATCGCCCCCATTCTCCTAGAAGTCAGACGCCAACTAAATTATCAAATTAGTTTATTTTCAGGAATCGATTTCAACGTCCAACCCCAAAAAGGACTCAGCGGCTTTTGCGATTTCATTCTCACCAAATCTATCGAACAATACTTCATCAGCAGCCCTGTCGTTACAATCGTAGAAGCGAAAAACGAAAACATTAAAGTAGGTTTAGGTCAATGTGCAGCCGAAATGGTAGCCGCACAAATATTTAACCAACAAGAATCAAACGAAATTAAGACTATCTACGGCGCTGTCACCACAGGAGTTGCGTGGAAATTTCTCCAACTAGAAGGCGAAACTCTTTTTATCGATTTGAGCGATTATTATATCAAAGAAGTCACTAAAATTTTAGCAATTTTATCCTTTACATTTGCCAATAACTCCTAAAATAGGATAGGACTTAAACCTCTCCGGGTCAATCAAAACCCGCATAACTCAATGCGTAGCAAATAATCTCAAGCCCACGGATTGATTTGTGGGGTCATACTTCGGACTCCGGGCTAAAGCCGAAGCCCTACTCAAAAGAGCTATTTATATTTGATTTGGACATAGATTTTTAGTTGGCCAAATCAACTAAAGCGTCCCGCTGGAACCTAACTACTCTTAATACTGAAATGCGATAATGCTCAGCCGTGAATACTGATAGTGTAATATTGGCCTGATCCGGATCTATGATGCGTTTGACCGTGCAGATCTGCTTCTTGTTGTTGCAGTAGGCAACGATGCGATCGCCAACCTGGATATTCAACGCTTGAATTTTCAATTTCTACTCAACTTGATTAAATAATTGGTTTAGGTAGCTGTATTCAGCGCTACCTGCTTGTATAGGTAGTGATTGCATAGCTGTTTTTTCCTTAGTGCGATCGGCAAGTTACTCGGCTCTTAATTGCCCTTTACACTAAGGAAGCAAAAATGTATTGCTACATCTCACTTATCCAGCTATTGCGATACTTTTAGAGTATAGCACGAAAATAATCCGCAGGATCGAAATTAATATTTTTTTTAAGATAATTTATGGACTGGGGACTGGGGAGGTGCGTTACGCTCCACTCCGTTACGCTAACTACGGACTGGGGAGGTGCGTTACGCACCCTACGGACTGGGAAAGTAAAAAGTGAACTATTCTTTCTTTTGACTTTTGACTTTTGACTTTTGACTTTTTTTGCCCTACTTACGATCGCTATTTTTGCCAAACCGACTTTCTTGCAAAGAGTTACCAATTCCCTCCATAATTCCCCGCCCAATTAAGCCGATACCTCTGCCAACAACCTGGGTCAGCAAGTAAACAACAGCGCTACCGATGAAAGCAACTACTGCCTGGAGACGAGGCGCGATCGCATCTCTTGTTTCCAACGCTAACGTCACCGCCAATTGTATGCCAGAAAGTTGTTTTAGTTCTCCAACACGGGGAGCATAAATAGAAGTTTTTATAATGCCAATCCCGTCTAAAACAAACAAATTATATTGGCTTTCAAAAATAGCTGTTGGAGCCACAACATATTTGTCTAAACGATATTTCCAAGACAAGTTGTTCCTAAAGCGTTCTATTTCTCTAGTAGAAATAAGTTTTCGATCGTAAAAATTTTGCTTAATCGTTTCTACATCTGCAAAGTGATTCAACAGCGGTTGCACTACAGCATTAGCAACTTGAATAACTAAATTTTGCAGTAATAATTCGGCCCTAGCCAGCGCTGACGGCGTTCCAACTGAATAGGAAGCATTATCAATGGTCAATGGCATGGCAAACAGCAAATGAGAAAATAAATCGATCACCAAAGGAATCTTTTTCAGTATTTCTATCTGGACAAGTTCGGCGTCTTGCAATATAATATTGACAACTTCCAAATCGCGCTCTCCCACTCGTAGGGTGTAGTATTTACCAAAAAAATCTGTAGCGGTAGTCTGCCACAAATCCTGTAAAATAGCAGAGCGCAATTCTTGCAGTTGACTGGGCTGAACCTGGGAAAAGCGCAAGTCATTCAGGACATCCTCTAACTTTCGCAGAACCAGATTAAGCAATTCCCGCTTTTTTTCCGATCTGAAAATATCGATTTCCAAAGGGACGTTAGTCAGGTTTTGCACGCCATACTGGATTTTGGCGAAAGTGTTGTCGAACAACTGCGATCGCCAAGTATCGCCCTCAAGATTGGATCTCAGAGATAAAAGCGAAGTCCCCTGCTCCCCCACTCCCCCGCTCTGAGGCATCACCAATACGATCGTAGGTTGCCCTAAGAGCTTGTTGAGCAACCCACGAGCTGCTTTGAGTTCGCGCCGTCGTCCAGCCAGGATAGCCCTGTCTAGCACAGATAGTCTACCGTTTTGCAGTTCCTCCGTCACAGAAGCCAGGGCAGCTTCTATTTGCCGGACTCCAGACAAGCGGATATTATTCAACCAAGTTGGCAACACACCGGCTTGAGTTCTAGACTGCGGACTAAGTGTAGCCAAAAGGGGTGATACTACAAACTGGGAATTCCAATACGATCGACCTGCGGCTACTTGACGAATAGCATCGACTAATTCGGAAACAGCACATCCTTTGGGGCAATAGCCCTCGACACCCAGTTGTCGTGCTGCCGCCAGCAGCACCGGCTCTAAAAAGGAACTCAGCAGTAATATGGGCAGATGGGGGTATTGGGTTTTCAGTTGTTCGCAGAGTTCTAACCCTGAGATACCATCGTTTGGCAAACGACCCAAGCCTAAGTCTAAAATTACTAGAGTGACGGGGGGCTCACCGCTTTGGAGAATCTGTAAGGCATCTTGAGGCGATCGCGCAATTGCGATCGATTGCAGGTCGGGAAACTGAGGAGCAACAACGCGCAGACCCGCTCCGAAAATAGGGTCATCGTCAATTAGCAGTAAATTGAGATTAGTCATTAGTCATTAGATCGTTAGTCAGTAGTCATTAGTCAATATCGTGAAAATTTAACAGTCCGTACCCACTAGCCCTGCTTATTACCCAAGGACGAATGACTAATGACTAATGACTATAGTAACTATTCGCACGCAAAAACTTGGCTCATAATGGCCATAGGGAGCCGTTTCAGAGTTGCTGTAGAGGTGAGATGAGCTTAAGCATTCGGCAGTGGCTGATAGATCGCAACATTACAATTACTCAGCTACAGGCACTTGGAGCCCAAACCGCAGGCGTTGCCTTCCGCATCGGTCAGGACATCGAAGTCAAAAGCCTGACACCTTTTGATATCAGTCCGTTCGCAGAACTTCTGGAACTGCCCTTAGATATTTTCTGGCAATACGTCGAGCCAGTTTGTAATCTGAGTGTTGAACTGCTGCGAATTCTAAGTCGTAAGAAGCCCCTCAAGCGCAATGAGGGCACCTGGTTGGCTTTTCAAATTGCCTATCTGAGGAGTTTGCAAAAAATTTTAGAACAGGAATTCGCACTGAAAAGACCGTGGTTAGAGCGGGCTAACATACTAGCGCGGGGGACGGCGGACGAGAGTAGGCCGGTAACTCTACCCGATGTTCAGCTGCAAGCGCTGCTGAAAACCTTACGACCGGGCAGACTTACGGATACGCAAGCAGAACAGGCGCTTTCCGCAATGGGCGAATCTTTGCTCGTGGGGCAGATGAATAATCTGGCTCTAGCTTGGTTTGTCACCAACGGTGCTGAAGAAATCCCGGCGAAACAGCTTGTACAGCGTTTGGTTCATGCACTCCCAGGTCATCTGATCGCAGTAATTGCCGAGAATGCGCTGCCTCTGGCTCAACTACAAAAATTCGTCCGCCTGGGTCATTTAACCAACAACAACTTGGCGAATCAAATTCTGACGGACGATGACACTATAACGCTAGACCCCGAAAATGAACTTTCCGCACTGTCCGTCGGTGCTACGATACCCAATCTAATTGACTTAAACCGGGAAAACTACCGGGCGAACCTCCTGCAAGCTCTCAGCGAACCAGTACTGGGAGAATTCTTTGCCCTGAAAGATTTATATGTCCCCCTCAAGGGAGTGCCAGTTGAAGAAAGCGAGAGCAAAAGAGACATACAGTGGAAAAGCCCGACTTTTCCATCCGCTCAGTCTACCCCCTCACCCTCAGCGCCATCAGTTGATTTAATGGAATGGGCAATAGGCCAACTGTCCGATCTCGAAAGTGTCGTTATTATTGAGGGCGAACCGGGTACTGGTAAAACCAGTTTCTGCCAGATATGGGCGGCAAAGATAGCCCAAGAGGTTTACCCGTCCTGGATGCCGGTATTTATTCAGCTGCGAGATGTGACTTTGGGCAAAACCCTGGAACAGACGCTGGATACTGCCTTGAAAGCGGCAAAATTAACGAGTGCGGATGGCTGGCTTTCGCCTTTACACCCTCCCTGCTTGTTAATTTTGGACGGGCTGGATGAATTGCCCCGCGCTCCTGATGTTGAGCGCCAATTTTCCGCATTTTTAGATCGGGTGCAGAAGTTTCAGAGCCAATTCGCTGGGGCATCTGGCCGTCACCGCCACAAGATTGTCCTCACTTGTCGATCGCAGGTACTCGCCAGCTTAGCCCACAGTCTGCCGGTTTCATTCCGGCGCATGGCTATTCAACCCCTGGATCAGGAGCAACTCAAACAGTGGTTCAAGAATTGGTCGAAACTCCAACCCAAATCGATCGCTCAAGCTTACTTTAACTTTTTGAAGCAGAGCGGGGTTTTTCGGCAGATGCCAGAAGTGAAGGATTTGACGGCTTTTGTCCATCAGCCCCTAAGCCTGTTTCTATTAGCCATTTTGTATCGCAGCGGCAGACTTGATGAAACCCTCTTTCCCTTGCGCGGTTCCCAAATAAGATTTGAAATTTACGATCGACTTTGCCGCTGGCTACTGGGGGAAGCACCGGATGGAATGTCGGCTGGCAATAGTATGATGCTGTTGGTTCGAGAAGGTTCGGCTAATAGCTACCACACTCCAGAAGCGATCGCCAGTCTGCTCCAAGGTCGATCTGCCCAAGAAGTCCGTCACCAAATGCAAGTAGCTGCTATTACTTTACTCGAAAGCGGTCGCAACTCCTGCTCCCTCACCACTATTGCTACCCGTTTGGTGGGAGTTCATTCTCAGGCTGCTGCAACTACTTTTACCTTACCTGCATTTTACTTTCGCCGATCGGAAGAGGGGTTAGGGGTTAGGGGCCAGGGACTAGGGTCAGAAGGGGAAAATTCTGCTCCTCTGCCCCCCTGCCCCTCTGCCCCCCTGCTCCTCTGCTCTTTCTCCCACCATAAATTGGGAGAATATTTCTGTGCCGAGGCTCTAGCCGAAAAGCTGAAATCCTTGTCTCGACGAGTCGCTGATGCCTACGGAGAAGCGATCTTTGCGATCGACTCGCCGTCTGCTGTCGCCCAGCATCTCTATGATTCGTTGGGTTACGGTATCATCTCAGCAGAGATTGAAGAGCTGCTCGTCGAGCGTCTGCGGCGAGAAGAAGCTCGCGATCGCAGATCGTTTTCTTTTAAAGTTTTGTTGGATCGCCTCAATAGTTTCTATCGCGCTTACTGTCGAGGTCGATGGTTGGATGAGGGGTTGGTTCACACTACTCGCTCCCAGTTGCGTCTGCTAGGCAATTCCCTTAATGTTCTGCAAATTGATGCAACGGTGGGACTCAATGTGTTTCAGTTGCTTTGTGCGTGTCACCGAGAGGCGCAGATTCCCTTTTCGCCTTGTGGAGATGCAGAAATTCCGGAGGAGTTCAATGCCGATCGATTCCTTAGCTTAATCGGTCGCACTGCGGTTTTATCCCCAGATGCTTTCTGGGGCCGATCGAGGGGCAGTCTGCTTTTATTAGATTTAGATAAAGCCTGTTTGGATCGCGTCGTGCTTCCTGGGGCTAACTTCTGGAAAACAAATTTCTTTGCCGCTGAGTTAGTTGGAGCCAATTTAGCAGGGTCAAACCTTCAAGAAGCTAACTTGTCCTGGGCAAATCTTACCGATGCCGATTTATCAAATGTCAATCTTTCAGCAGCCAAGCTAGAAGGGGCTAATCTCACAGGTGCCAATCTAATGGGGGCAAACCTTCAATTGGCTAGTCTCACGAATGCTTGTCTGTTTGAAGCTCAGCTTGATGAAGCTACCAAAGATTTTGCGGAAAAAAGCGGTGCCCTATTTTCCTTGAAGCAGTATCGAGCTTGCCAACAAGCTCTTGCTAACTTGGAAGCCGTAACCAGGCATAGTACGATACCTGTTACTAAAAATGTCAGGATCAATGAAGATCGGGATGGTGATTCGACTCTGCTGCTGATTGAGCGTAGCGAGGGAGAAATACACCCTCACGATGAAAGTGATATGGATAATAATGATGAGACTATGTTTCTTTAGCGATCGGTTGTCAGTGGTCAGTGGTCAGTGGTCAGTGGTCAGTTGTCAGTGGTCAGTTGTCAGTTGTCAGTGGTCAGTGGTCAGTGGTCAGTTGTCAGTTGTGATTTTCTGCCCCACTCTCCCACTCTCCCACTCTCCCACTCTCCCACTCCCCTTTCAATTAGCGGTGCGTTCGGTGAGACGAG
>CASBRD010000398.1 GCA_949128025.1 Oscillatoriales cyanobacterium PMM_0008
CCTACGTTGGCGACCGCCGCCGGCTGGCCGAGCCGGTCGCGGACCCCCCCGGTTTAGGGGGTTAGGGGGGTGGGGTTTCCAAGACTTTTCCACGAAAAATGAAAAAGCTTATCCCATATTGGCAGAGTGCTTGACCATATCTCGGTAATAGGCGACAACCTCTTTAGCTTCACCGATACATTTCACCTGTCCTCTATCCAGCCAAAGCACGCGATCGCAAGTTTGCTCGATCAAATCCAGTTCGTGGGACACCAATAAAACAGTAGCATTGGCATCCCAGAACTTTTGCAGCCGCTGTTTGCACTTATTTTTAAACGTCCCATCGCCTACCGATAGCACTTCATCGAGAATTAAAATATCCGGTTCGACATCGGTTGCGATCGCAAATCCCAACCGCGACACCATCCCCGAAGACAAAGCCTTCACCGGCACTAAAGTATAATCCTCCAGTTCCGCAAACGCCAAAATAGATTTTACGCGATCGCGCATCTGCCGTCGCGAAAACCCCAGCATTACCCCATAAAAAATTATATTGTCCAGCACCGATATCTCCGGGTCGAATCCCGCCTCTAATTCGATCAGAGGTGCAATTTTTCCCCAGACTCCCACAGAACCGCTGGTAGGCTGCAAAATACCGCAGATTACTTTCAACAGCGTCGATTTCCCCGCCCCATTCCCGCCAATGATTCCTAGTTTCTCCCCCGCCGCGATGAACAGATCCACCCGATCTAGTACCAACTTCTTGGCAGGCTGACGGTATTTGCCCTCCACAAAGGACAGCATTGTTCTCTTCAAGTCATAAGAAAATTCCTCTTGTGTCCGTCGCCACAGGGAAACTTGCTCCAGACAAATCGCGTACATCTATAGCAGATCCATGAACTGGTGTTGCCAGCTATAAAATAATTTCCATCCTACAGCTAAAACCAGCAAACTACTGAGCAAAGACCCACCTATTAAGGCGAAATTGGGGGGGTGTCCTGACAAAGCAATCTGACGAATGCTCTCAATAATCATGGCTATGGGGTTGAACACCAAAAACGGACGGATATTGGCGGGTACGATCGCCGCTGGGTAAAATATCGGAGAACCAAACCACAGCACAGCCACCACCAACTCATAAAAATAGGGCAAATCCCGAAAGAACACAAACATAGCACTTACCACAAACGCGATTCCCGTACACAAGCAAGCTAGGGAAATTAATGGCAACAGCAGCGCCACCACATTCAGCAAACTCTTGGATGTCACCAAAGCTGCTATAGCCAGCAACGGTAATGAACCGCTGACAAACTGAAACACATTCGCCACAATCATCGACATCGGAAAAACGCTCACTGGCAAGCGAATCTTATTCAGCAAGGCCCCGTTGCTTACCACACTCGGTAATGCTTGGGTAGTAGAGGCCGAAAAAAAGTTGATCGTCACCAGCCCTACAAACACTTCCAGCATATATTTGAACAGGGAGTTGTGATAGTAGGACGTAAATGCCATCCCGAAAATCGCCGTATATCCCCCCGTCATCAGTAGCGGGTTCAACAGCGACCAATATACACCCAAGATAGACCCCCGGTAACGCACCTTCAGGTTCCGGGCTACCAATACCTGTAGCAATTCCAGATATCGAGTTATATTCTCAGCAGAACCCCGATCTATAAACTTTAACGTCTGAGTCACTCCCACCACACTACCCTGTAAAAAAACTCTTGTCTGTTGTACTAAGCTTGGACTATACGCTGCAAGTCAAATAATGTCCATGACTACCTCGCAAATTGCCTCTTCTTCTCTGACTTCTCTAGCCCAACAAACTCGCCAAGCAGCGCGACGGCTGGCGGTGCTTTCCTCTGACACGAAAAATGAAGCCATCGAAGCTGTGGCCCAAGCCTTAGAGTCTGCAACTTCTGAGATTTTGGCGGCGAATGCAGCAGATTGCGAAGCCGCTGAGGTAGCAAAAATTGCCAAACCCCTGATAGCGCGGCTAAAGTTGGATGAGACTAAGTTGAAGGCTGCGATCGCAGGTCTGCGAGATGTGGGCCGTTTGCCAGATCCGATCGGCGTCGTCGATATTCACCGCCAACTCGATGATGGATTAATTCTTAAACGAGTTAGCTGTCCGCTGGGCGTTTTGGGAGTCATTTTTGAAGCGCGTCCCGATGCGGTAATCCAAATTACCAGCCTAGCCATCAAATCCGGTAACGGCGTCATTCTCAAAGGCGGACAAGAAGCCGTTCGCACTTGTCAAGCTTTAGTAAGGGCAATTCATCTAGGCTTAGGATACACCGAGGTTTCCCCAGCAGTTGTGCAATTGCTCACTACCAGAGAAGAAACTTTGGCAATGCTGAAGTTGGATGAATACATCGATTTAATTATTCCCAGAGGTTCCAATTCTTTTGTCAGATTTGTGCAGGATAATACCCGCATTCCAGTACTTGGTCATGCCGAAGGAATTTGTCATCTTTATGTAGATGAAGCAGCGGATATCGTGAAGGCAGCCAATATTACAGTTGATGCAAAAACTCAATATCCAGCCGCTTGCAACGCGATCGAAACTTTGTTGGTTCACAAGTCGATCGGCCCAGATTTCTTGCCTTTAGTTGCTGCTGCTTTGCAAACTCGTCACGTAGAGTTGCGAGGGGATGAAGCTACTCGCAAAATTTTAAATATCTCGCCTGCAAATGAAGCAGATTGGGCAACGGAATATACTGATTTAATTCTATCGATCAAAATGGTCGATTCCTTAGAAGATGCGATCGCCCACATCAACACCTACGGTTCCCGGCATACAGAAGCTATTGTCACCGAAGATACCGCCACAGCCGCCACTTTCCTCGCCCAAGTTGATGCCGCCGGAGTCTACCACAACTGTTCCACTCGTTTTGCCGATGGCTTCCGTTACGGCTTTGGCGCAGAAGTAGGAATCAGCACCCAAAAAATGCCCCCACGCGGTCCAGTTGGTTTAGAAGGATTGGTAACTTACAAGTATCAAATTATCGGCAACGGTCATATTGCCGCCACTTACACTGGTAAAAATGCCAAACCCTTTACTCATCAAGACTTGTAATTGGTCAGTGGTCAGTGGTCAGTGGTCAGTGGTGAGTTGTCAGTTGTCAGTTGTCAGTTGTCATTCTCCCCCACTCTCCCCC
>CASBRD010000399.1 GCA_949128025.1 Oscillatoriales cyanobacterium PMM_0008
GGGCATACCGAAATTAACGCTTGTGGAGAGAAGACCCTCTACTTAGATTTGGAAACATTTCTTAAGCAAGGTCACTCGTTGAAGCAAGAATCCCACCTCTGACGGGGTGGGAGTGTCAAGCTAGCTTAGCCATGCCTTGTCTTTTACTGGGCGACTCCGAATTTATCCATGCAGTGGAAGATGTTAAAACTGCACAATTAGATCCTCAATACATAAAAATCCTGGCAGATTTTCACGTCACAGATCTTTTGACTTTGCCTATCTTTCAAATTGGGGATTGGAAAATGGAAGAGAACGAGCAAGAAAAGTCAAAAGTCAAAGAGCAAATACCGCTGTCAATAATTCTGTGCGATATCGACTTTTTCAAACTTTATAACGACAGCTACGGTCATCCCGCTGGCGATAGTTGCTTACAACAAATTGCCCAAGTTATAGTATCTGCTGGCAAGCGACCAGCAGATTTAATCGCTCGTTACGGCGGCGAAGAATTTGCTATTATTCTACCCAATACAGATCCTGCCGGTGCCCTGATTGTAGCTCAAGAAATCCGTGCCAAAGTAGAAATGCTCAAGTTCCCCCATATGAAATCTCCCGTCAGTCAATACGTCACCATCAGCGTCGGTGTTGCTAGTATCCAGTTTTCCGGCACAACCTGGGAACGTTACTCGCCAAAATCACCCTATACCTTAATTCAGGAGGCCGATCGAGCGCTCTATCACGCCAAAGCAAAAGGAAGAAATCGCATTTGCCAGAGCTTCTACGACCCCCAGTCGTCGCCGATCGCCTGTTCGTAAAAGTGCCCCAGCATAAATATCAGTAGGTGACTTTAAGAAATCTTTATAATTTCCTCGAAAAAAAGTTTAAGTTAAGTGTTTTTTAATTATCTGACATAAGAAAACTTGATTAAATTACCTGTTTAGCATAAAATATCTGACTATAGTTATATTATTTTCCGAGAATGAGGAAGCTAAAATGGGAGCAAAATAACAGAAGAGAAGTATCGAGTCTGTGTCTAAATTGGCAGAGAGCCTGTCCGAAAAGTTTTGTCATGGAGGAGAAACGGGGTTTCTTTGGTTGCTGCTTACAACGATCGCGAGCGACGACTTCTTGTGGGATGGGGGTCTCGCCCGTCCTACCTAAGTGCCTTCTTACTTACGCATAAAAACATTATTTATAATAGCAAAATGAACTCAGTTATTCAACCCCCTCTGACAAGTAGCGGCTTTAGAATTCTCCTAGTTGAAGATAATGCTGACGAGGCAGAACTAATTGAAGAATTGCTGTCAGCAACTAGGGAAAACAGAAGTATTTCATTAAGCTGTGTGGATCGCCTGAGCGATGCGCGAGAGCTTTTGAAGTCTGAAAAATTTGATGTCATTTTGCTAGATTTGTCTCTTCCCGACAGCCAAGGATTTGAGACGTTTGCCAAGATAAAACAGTTAGGTCAAAACATTCCCATTGTCGTGCTAACAGCCCACGCGGATGAAGAATTAGCCCTTCAGACAATCGCGGCTGGCGCACAGGATTACCTAGTAAAAAGAACAATCGATAGCGAACTTTTGATTCGTTCCCTGCGTTATGCGATCGAACGCCAGCACAATCAAGAAGCTTTGCAGCAAAGCGAAGACAAATATCGCTCCGTAGTAAATAACGTCAAAGAAGTTATTTTTCAAACCGATGCAGAAGGCAATTGGACATTTCTCAATTCGGCTTGGTATGAAATCACGGGATTTCCTTGTTCAGAAAGTTTAGGAACTCCCTTTTTAAATTACATTCATCCCGCCGATCGCCAACATCATCAAAACCAGTTTCGCTGCCTGCTTAAAAGTCAAAAACACGACTGCCGTTATGAAATTCGCCTGTGTACTAAATCGGGAGGATTTCGCTGGATTGAAGTACACCCACATTTAACCAAAACCCCTGACGGCAGGATTTCTGCTACGGCGGGAATGCTCAATGATATCACAGAACAAAAGCTAGCAATTATTACTGTGCGTCAAAGCGAAGCCCGCTTGCGCGAGTACTTCGAGAATTCCCTAGTTGGTATAGCCATTTATGCACCTCCTTTTTCTCAGGGTACGCCGGAGAACGAAGGCTGGATTGAAGTTAACGATGCTTTGTGCAACTTGCTGGGATATTCCAGAGCAGAAATCTGTCAAAAGAATTGGATTGAATGGACTCATCCCCATGACAGAGATGCTGATTTAAACCACTTAGCCCAAATCTTAGGCGGGGCGTGCGATCGCTACGTGATAGACAAACGCTTGCTACGCAAAGACGGTGTAGTCGTTTACACCAGACTCTCTACAAGCTGCATCCGCCGAGAGGATGGTACGATCGACCACCTCATAGCAGTATTTTTAGACATTAGCGATCGCTACCGCTACGAGGTGCAGCTGAAAGCCTCCGAAGAGTTTTTAAACCACACTCTGAATGCGATCGCAGATCCAATTTTTGTCAAAGACTCTCACCGTCATTTTATCATCTTAAACGATGCCTGCTGTCAGTTTATCGGCCAATCCCGCGAAGAGCTACTTGGCAAAACAGACTATGACTTTTTCCCTAAAGAAGAAGCCGATGTTTTTAGAGAAAAAGACGAACAGGTATTTACTTCAGGTCAAGAAAACGAAAATGAAGAAACCCTGACTGACAGTGCTGGCAAAATTAACATCATCTCCACCAAAAAAACCGTATTTGAGAATGCAGATGGCAGTAAAATCTTAGTTGGCACAATCAGAGATGTCACAAACTACAAGCGCCTCCTCATAGAGCTACAAGAACTCTCTTCCCTCCATCAAGCGATTTTCAACAGCGCTAATTACGCCATTATTTGCACAGAAATAGATGGCACTATCCATACATTCAATGCAGCAGCAGAGCGAATGTTGGGATACACGGCGTCTGAGGTAGTCGGCAAAACAACCCCCGCCATCATCCACGATCCAGAAGAAGTCGCGCAACGCGCCAAAGAATTATCCCAAGAACTCGGAATTTCCATAGAGCCCTCTTTTGAAGTATTTGTTGCCAAAGCACGGCGGGGAGGGGCAGATGAACGGGAATGGACTTATATCCGCAAAGATGGTTCCCGCTTTCCCGTCTTGCTGTCGGTGACCGCATTGCGGGACGGCTCTGGAAATATCACTGGCTTTGTGGGAATTGCTAGCGACATCACCCAACGCAAACAGGCAGAAATTGCCCTCAAAATCAGCGAACAAAGGTTCCAAAGGTTGGCAGCCAACGTGCCGGGAATGATTTATCAATTCCGACTCTCAACCGATAAAAAAATTACTTTCCCTTATGTCTCTTCCGGTTGCCGCGAACTTTTTGAATTGGAACCAGAAGCGATCGTCCAAAATTTTGCGGCCCCTTTTGCTGGGGTTCATCAAGATGACCGCGATGGCTTATATGAATCCATTGCGGTTTCAGCAGCAACCCTACAACCGTGGCGATATGAATGGCGGAGCATAACGCCATCCGGTCAGATGAAGTGGTTGAAAGGGGCATCAAGACCGGAAAAACAAGCTAACGGCGATATTATTTGGGACGGGCTGGTTTTGGATATCACCGAATTAAAACAGACAGAAGAACAACTGCGTCAAAGCGAAGCCACACAAAAAGCGCTGTTGAACGCCATCCCCGACATGATGTTTCGCTGCAAGTCTGATGGCACTTTTGTAGACTTCAAACCTGCCAAAGACATCAAAACATTAGTGCCGCCCAGCGAATTTATAGGGGAAAAAGTGCAGTCGGTTTTGCCGCCCGAACTAGCTGAAAATGTACTGCACGCCTACGATCGGTCTATCAAAACAGGCCAGACCCAAATCATAGAATATCAACTACCTATCGATGAGCAACTGCACTATTACGAAACTCGGATCGTTAGCGGCGGGTCAGATGAAATTATCGCGATCGTGCGCGACATCACCCAGAGAAAGCGAGCAGCGCAGGAATTAGCCGAACGAGCTAGGCAGTCCGCTTTGAGGTCTGATATTGGCTTCGCTCTCACTCAGGAGGGAGACTTACCCGTCATGCTGCAACGCTGTTGCAGGGCGTTAGTAGAACACTTAGATGTCACCTTTGCCAGGATTTGGACGCTCAACCCGGATGAAAATATGCTTTATTTGCAGGCTTCTGCCGGGATGTACACCCACATCAACGGCCCTCACGCTCGCGTCCCAGTGGGCAGCTTCAAGATCGGTTGGATTGCCGATAAACGCCAACCGCACCTGACGAACGACTTGCAAAACGACCAGAGCATCAGCAACCCGGAGTGGGCGCGGCGAGAAGGAATAGTGGCTTTTGCTGGCTATCCCCTGATTGTAGAAGACCAACTGGTAGGCGTAATGGCAATATTCGCCCGTTATCCCCTCAGCCAAAATATACTGGATGCTCTGGGGTCGGTTGCCGATCAGGTGGCGTTGGGGATAGAGCGCAAAAAAGCATCAGAATCTTTGCTAGTGAGCGAAGAACGCTTGCAACTGGCCCTAGAAGGCAGCGCTTTGGGACTGTGGGATTGGCATATCAGCACTGGAGTTACCTATTTCAACCCGCAGTGGAAAAGAATGCTGGGGTATGAGATAGAAGAAATAGAAAATAATTACCAATCCTTCGAGCGATTGCTACATCCCGAAGACCTGTCCAAGATGCTGGACATCAACAGCGACTATCTTCGAGGTGCGATTCCCGTCTACAAAGTGGAATTTCGGATGCTCTCGAAAGATGGCTCCTGGAAGTGGATTCTCTCCCACGGCAAAGTGACCCAACGGGATGAAAACGGCAACCCTCTGCGGATGACAGGAACAACAAGCGATATTAGCGATCGCAAACAGGCCGAAGCCGCCCTAATCCGGGTCAAGGCAGCTGTGGAAAGCACCAGCGATGCCATTGGAATGGCAGAGTTGGACGGTAGTGCGATCTATCACAATCAGGCGTTTATTCAGCGCTATGGCTACACTCCCGACGAACTGAACGCCCTGGGGGGGCCACCGGCTATGTACGTCTCGGCTGAAATAGCCAAAGAACTGTTTCAAGCCATTCAAAGCGGGCTTTCTTGGACTGGCGAGGTCGAACTAAAAACCAAGAGTAACCAAATTGTCACGACTTGGCTGCGTGCTGACTGCATCCTAGACAATGCTGGCAACCGAATTGGGCTGATTGCGTTCATCACCGACATTACAGAACGCAAGCAAGCCGAATGTTCTTTGCGAGAATCCGAACAGCGGATTGCGGAACTATTTATGCGGGAACGACTGGTTTCCACGATCGCCCAGCGAGTTCGTTCCTCTCTTAGCCTGACTGTGACACTCAGCACCGCTACAGAAGAAGTGCGGCAATTGCTGTTTACCGATCGCGTAGTTATTTACCGCTTTGCACCGGATGGTACCGGAAATGTAGTTGTTGAATCGGTTGGCGAACCTTGGATGTCGCTTTTGGGAATGGATATTCAAGATCCATGCTTTACAGAGCGTTATATTTCTCTATATCAGCAAGGTCGAATCCGCGCAATTGGAGATATTTATAATGGTGATTTGGAGCCCTGTCACGTTAATTTACTCGCACAGTTTCAGATTAGAGCTAACTTAGTAGTTCCCATTATCATAGAAGACGGGGGAATCAAGAGCGGGGGAGCGGGGGAA
>CASBRD010000400.1 GCA_949128025.1 Oscillatoriales cyanobacterium PMM_0008
AAGATCCTCATCATGCGTTAAACTGACGGAAAGATTGAAGGCGGTTGAAACCGCCGAGTCGCTTCCCTCTCAGGACTAAAGTCGCTGAGTTTCACGCATTCCGCTATTCTTTTTATGAGTTCTGCTTGTGACCGTTCTTCTGAGCTGATTCTGGTTCTTGGGCTACTAAAATTTCCCGAATCAGCCGCGCCACAGCACGCTGGGCTAAAGCGCTAGCGACTTGCTGGCCCATCTGCTGGGTTTCTGGCTTCACCAGCAATTTGGGAATCAAAGGAAGCAGTTGCGTTGGGTCAAAACCAGGAGTTTCTTGGAGAATCTGCCAAATCTGTTTGATATGTGCCAAACTCTGAGGCGTTTCGCTGACAACTGGCTTCTCATTTACCGCTAAACCAACCCGTTCGCGAAAGGTATAGGTAAAGTTTTGGAAGCTATTGCGGGTTAAAGAGTCTAAACCATTGACAATTTCATCGGCTAAGTTTTTGCGAATGAACTCGCCCCGTTCGGAAAACAGAAAGTCTACTGTCTGATTCAGCACCAGATTGAGGTCGTAGTCTTGAGAGATACCGGCATTCCGCAGCAAGTTTTCCAAACGATTCCAGCGAAACTTGCCTTCCTTAAACAGGAGATCTTGCAGAGAAGTCCTTAATTCCGACGATGTATCTGTCAGCAGCCTTTTCGCAACGTAGGGATAGGCTTTACTGAGAACTTTAAAGTTGGGGTCTATTTGGATAGCGATTCCTTCCAAGGTGACGAGGGAGCGAATAATTAGGGCATAGTAAGCGGGTACGCTAAACGGATATTCGTACATCAATGCCGACAGCTGATCGGTGATGCTCTTAAAGTTTAGTTCGGCTACACTTGCTCCCAGGGCATCGTTAAATACGGCGGCAAATGCGGGGATGATGGGCGTCAAGTCGGTATCGGGCGTCAAAAACTCTAAATTGACGTAATCGCGGGCTAAGCCTTCAAAGTCCCGGTTGACCAAATGCACGACTGCTTCAATTAAGCCATAACGCTGATAGGGCTTGACTTCGCTCATCATGCCAAAGTCCAGATAAACTAATTTGCCATCTGGGCTGGCTAGCAAATTGCCGGGATGGGGGTCGGCGTGGAAGAAGCCGTGTTCTAGGAGCTGGCGCAGGGAACACTGTACTCCTACTTCTATTAAATGACGGGCATCTATTCCCTGTTTCTCGATCGCTTCCAGATTAGTCAACTTGGTGCCGTTTATCCACTCCATCGTCAAAACTCGACGCTGTGTGTATTCCCAGTAAATCTTGGGAATATAGATATCCGGTACGTTACCGTAGAGCTGCTCAAATCGCTCGGCGTTGTGTCCCTCCTGGATGTAGTCCAGTTCTTCAAAGATACGGCTGCCAAATTCATCCAGGATCGCTACTAAGTCGCTGCGTATCCGTTTAAAGGTCTTCTTCGCCCATGCAGCTAAAGAGCGCCCGATGTACAAATCGAGTGCTATTCTCTGGGTAAGGTCGGGTCGCTGTACTTTTACGGCGACAGTTTCACCTGTTTTGAGTTTGCCTTTGTAAACTTGGCCCAGAGAAGCTGCCGCTAAGGGCTCTGGCGATAGTTCTGCGTATATTTCTTCGGGTTTTGCACCCAGTTCTTCTTCTATAAACCTGTAAGCTACCTCGTTGGGAAATGGGGGTAGTTGGTCTTGCAGATTGGTTAATTCTTCCAAGTATAAGGACGGAACTAAGTCTGGGCGGGTGGATAGGGCTTGTCCCACTTTGATGTATGCTGGGCCTAGTTTGGTTAATATTTCCCGCAGCTGAACGGCTCGTCGCTTCTGGTTCTTGGCTATGCGCCCCCGCTGACGATCCCACCACAAGCTGAGGGCAAAAGTGACCAACGGCCACACGATGCCTACAAATCTTCCCCATACTTGTAATGGACGCTGCTGATAATACTCTGCGATCGCTTCCGGGTCATAGCGTAGCCCTTCTGTTTCCTGCTCTGATGCCACAACATTAACCCGTTTAGCTGGCGTTGGCGAGAGCGATGCCCGCTCTACCGTTACCGTCGGGGCAACAACTGCCGTTTTATCATCCCTCATGGCTGGGTATGGAGGCTTCTGAAGCCTTGGTTCTGAATAAGAATTAGATGAGCTTGGGGATACCGTCTTTAAATTCATGAATATCGAACCGAGTCGGGGTAGTTATGTTAAACATTGTAACAATGACTCGGAGCCAGACATCAGCGCCTCATACTTGCGCTATATCTAATTTGGTCACTGGTGATTGGGGAAAAGGTGATTCTCTCCCCCACTCTCCCACTCCCCCACTCCCCCACTCTTCCCCTTTTTGACTTTTGACTTTTGACTTTTGACTTTTCTAGCCCCTCGCTCATGTTACTCGGATTGCGAATTGAAAATTTTGCCCTGATCGATCGTCTTGAGCTTGTATTCGGCCCAGGTCTAAATGTGTTGACTGGGGAAACTGGCGCGGGAAAGTCGATTATTCTGGATGCGATCGATGCCGCTTTAGGAGGTAAAGTTACCAGCAGGTCTATTCGGACTGGGGCTATTCGTGCGGTAGTGGAAGCGACTTTTAAGTTGACTGCGGAGTTGACTGACTGGCTTGCTGAACAAGAAATCGACCTGTTGGATGAAATTTCTTTGGTATGCAGTCGGGAAATGTCTACTACTCAGGGTGTGCTGCGTAGCAGTCGATCGCGAATCAATGGGGTGGTGGTAAACCGACAGCAGATAGAACAACTGCGATCGCGTTTGGTAGAGATCACCGCTCAAGGTCAAACGGTTCAAATCGGACAGCCAGCACGTCAGCGTCATTGTCTCGATAGTTTCGGCGGTTCCCCCCTACTCCTACAGCGGCGAGAAGTCTTCGCAGCTTTTACAGCCTGCTCTGAGGCACTCTCTCACCTGGAAAAACGTCGCCAGTCCGAGCAGATGCGCTTGCAAAAGTTGGATTTACTGGAATTTCAGCTAAAAGAACTGAGTACGGCTAATCTTCAAGACCCCGATGAATCAGAACATCTCGAACAAGAACGTCAGCGCCTCAGTCATGTTGTAGAATTGCAAAAGCAAAGTTACCAAGTCTATCAAGCTTTATATCAAAATGATGGCGAAGCTGATGCCGCTGCTGACATACTGGGTCAAGCGGAAGCAGTTTTGATTGATATGGTGAATTACGATGTCCAGCTGCAACCAATTCTAGATATGGTAAGTGCGGCTCTATCTCAGGTGGAAGAAGCGGGACGACAAATTAATGCCTACGGTGAAGATTTAGAAGCAGATCCCCAACGTCTGGAAACGGTGGAACAGCGCATCCGGGATCTTAAACAAATTTGCCGCAAGTATGGCCCCAGTCTGGCGGAGGCGATCGCATACAGCCAGCGCGTCCAATCTGAGTTGGAGGAACTACAAGGGGGCGGACAATCGATCGAAGTTCTGGAGCAAGTATATCAGGAACGAAAAGCCATACTTGAGAAAGCTTGTGCTAGTCTAAGTCAGTTGCGCCGCACTGCCGCCGATGAATTGGAAGCTCGTTTGGTGTCAGAACTCAAGCCCCTGGCGATGGAAAAGGTGAAGTTTCAAGTAGAAACTACTCCCTGTCCGCCTACGTCTTACGGTGCTGACAAGATTGTTTTTATGTTTAGCCCCAATCCAGGGGAACCACTGCATCCGATGACAGAAACTGCCTCTGGCGGGGAAATGAGTCGTTTTCTACTTGCTCTGAAGGCGTGTTTCTCTCAAGTGGAATCTGTGGGAACGCTAATATTTGATGAGATTGATGTGGGAGTTTCTGGACGGGTGGCTGTGGCGATCGCTCAAAAGCTCCACCAACTCTCTCAACATCATCAAGTCCTCTGCGTCACCCACCAACCCCTAGTCGCCGCTATGGCCGATCGTCACTTCCGAGTTGATAAAGAAGTTATCGAGAAGGAGTCAGAAGTCACCAGTTATGAGATATCCAACACTCAGCACTCGGATGTTCGCACCGTCGTTCGAGTATCCGCCCTAGACAATCATCTGACTCGCAGCGAAGAACTGGCTCAGCTAGCTGGCGGAGAGTTTGGCACTGAGGCTATAGCCTTTGCCGAATCTCTCCTAGCACAAGCTGCTTCTCACCGTCAAATGCAGCCATTACCCATTTCCAAACCAAAACCTCTCCCAGACTCAGGATCTCATACTGAGACGGCAATTGACAAAACTTTAAACAATCCTTAACAGTTTGACAACAAAAGAGTTCTACAGTGTTAATTCAAAGCTCTTGGCTTACGAAAATTCAGCAAATGGGGAAAGTTTGGTAATCATCGGCACAAATATCCCGTGGCATAATGTCAGAATCATAGAACTTCACAGGAGCGTGGAAAAAAAACATATAGTAAACTAATCTGTAAATTAAACTTTTAGGGTTTCACATACCAATCTGTAACTCCAATACTCTATAAACAACTATGATCGCATCGCGTTTGCATCTGCCATCTGTTGCACAGACTGCCACTGTGATAGATGTAGCCCCCTACGTTAAAACTTCCGTGTCTCAAATTGCACCAGATCGTACTCCTGCACCGAGTGTAGTTGATGCAATTCCGGAAATGGAAAATCAGCCCGGACAACAAATTCCACAAGTGTACGCTCCTGAGCCGAGTGTAATAGGTGCAATTCCAGAAGTAGAGCATCAGCCTGTGCGTAAAATGGCACAAGGGAATATTCATGAAGCTAAGACGATCGATGTAGTCCCAGAAGCAGATAATCCGCCGGTGTTTCAAATGACACAAAGTAATACTCAGGAAGCTAAGACGATCGATGTAGTCGCACAACCTAATACTCAGAAAGCTAAGACGATCGATGTAGTCGCACAAGTAAATACTCAGGAAGCTAAGACGATCGATGTAGTCGCCGAAGCAGATCGTCCGCCCTTGAGTAAAATGACACAAAGTAATACTCGGAAAGGCAAGAGGATAAATTATAACGCAGTCGCACAAGCAGAGCATGAGCAGGTGCGTAAAATGACACAAGTAGATACTGATGAGATTAAAACGCTATCGGGTAAGGCAGTCAATCTAGTCGCGGAAGTTGATAATCCATCGCTGCGTAGAAAAGGACAAGCCCATCCTCAGCAACCGATCGGCGGGGTGGAAAATAAAACAAGACCCGATCGTACTCGCGATCGCAAAGTGATTGATGTCGTCCCCCTGGGGGAAAATCCGCCAGTGCATCAACCGCCTGCGGCTCCGACTCCCGAATCTAATCGTGGCGGTGCATTAGCCACAACGGAAGGCTCCTTTTCAACATTTCTCGCCCCCCTCAACAAAGATTCTTTCAAAGAAGTTATCGTTCCTGTCGAAGAAAAACTCCGGGTAATAAATCAAACCCTGACAATGCTAACCGACAGTCAGGGTTTTGATGCCATTCTCCAAGATATGTTGAACGCCATTACCTTGAAAACAGGAGAATTACTGAATGCAGACCGCACGACAATTTATTTAGTAGACGAAGAGAAGAACGAACTGTGGTCAATTGTTGCCAAAGATGAAGAAGGACGCTCTCTAGAAATTCGCTTTCCGGCGACCCAAGGGATTGCAGGCGAAGTAGCCACTTTTCGGAAAGTGATTAATATTCCCTTTGATTTCTATGACGATCCCCGTTCCGCTTTTGCTCAGAAGCAAGACAAAAGAAATGGATACCGCACCTACACGATGCTGGTGATGCCTTTATTAAACGAGCAAGGCGACTTAGTAGCGGTTGTCCAATTAATCAACAAATTAAAATTACCAAACGAGCCAATCAAGCATTTAGATGAACGCATCAATCTAAATGGTTTTACAGAAGAAGACGAAAAAGTTTTTCAAGAATTCGCTCCTTCGATTCGCTTAATTCTGGAAAGTTCTAAATCTTTTTATGTAGCTACCCAAAGACAGCGAGCGGCTGATGCGCTGATGAAAGCAAACGAAGCCCTTAGCAAGAGCAGTCTTGACCTAGAAGAGACGTTGGGGCGAGTGATGGATGAAGCCAAGAAATTGATGAATGCCGATCGCAGCACCCTGTGGTTAATAGACCAAGATCGCAATCAATTGTGGACGAAAATCCCCATTGGTGGCGAATTAAAAGAACTCCGCATTCCCAGAACAGCGGGATTCGCCGGTATAGTTGCCGAATCCCGCGAACCGCTGATGATTGGATTTGATTTGTATGAAGATCTCCGTTCGGAGACTTCCAAAGAAACCGATAAAAAGTTGGGTTATCGCACTTGCAGTATGTTGTGTATGCCAGTGTTTAACGCCGATCAAGAATTGATTGGCGTCACGCAATTAATCAACAAGAAAAAACAGGGAGATTGGCCTGCATACGATCCCGCTGAATGGCCGAAAGTACCGGAATGCTGGAAAGCGAGTTTTAATCGCAGCGACCAAGAATTCATGCAGATATTTAATATCCAAGCGGGTGTGGCTCTGCAAAATGCCAAACTATTTGCAGAAGTCAAACAACAGCAGCAAATGCAGCGAGATATTCTCCGCTGCTTATCTAACGGCGTGATCTCGACAGATAAAGATGGTAATGTCATCGCTGCGAATGAAAGTGCGAAGCGATTGCTTGGCTTTGATGAGGATGAGAAACTGGAAGGAAAACCAATTTACGAATTGGTGCGGATCAAATGCAAAGAAGAACAAGACGAGGATAAATTTCCCCAATGGTTTAAAACGGCTTTAAACACTACGGACGAGAAAAAGCGCCAGCAATATTACCCAGATCAAGTGTTAGAATCCGTCTGTAACGAACAACACAGTGTGAATCTGTCGATTAATACGATCGCCAATGCCAGCGATTCTACTAAGGTGAGCGGCGCTTTAGTGGTGATGGACGACATCAGCGATGAAAAACGCCTCAAGAGTACCATGTATCGCTACATGACTCAGGAAGTCGCCGAACAACTGCTGGCAAGCGGCGATAATTTCAAGATGGGAGGCGATCGCAAAGAAGTTAGCATTCTGTTCTCAGATATTCGCAGCTACACCACCTTGACTGAAAGCTTGGAGGCGGAAGAAGTAGTGCAAATGCTCAACGAATATTTCGAGTCGATGGTCGATGCTGTCTTTAAGTACAAAGGCACCCTAGACAAATACATTGGCGACGCGCTCATGGCCGTATTTGGTGCGTTCCTGCCATTGCACGATCATGCTTGGATGGCAGTCCAAACAGCAGTGCAAATGCGCCATCGCTTAGCAGCATTCAATTCCAAGCGCCGCGAAAACAATCAGCTAGAAATAAAGGTTGGCATTGGCATCAACTCCGGCTCAGTTATCAGTGGCAATATTGGCTCTTCTCAGCGCATGGAACTCACTTCTATCGGTGATGAAGTCAACTTGGCGTCGCGCTTGGAAGGTGCTAGTAAGCAATATGGCTGTGATATTGTGATCAGCCAAAATACCTTTGAGCCATGTGCCGATCGCATCTGGTACAGGGAACTTGACTTTATTCGCGTCAAGGGAAAAGATAAACCAGTGAGAGTTTATGAACTGGTTGGTTTGCGCGACGAGCAAATTTCAGACGAGAAGCACAATTTGATCGAGACTTACCATAAGGGACGCGAACATTACCTCCATCAGGAATTTAGGAAAGCAATGAATGAATTTGCCATAATTCTGGAAGATATGAGTGTTCCCGATAAATCAGCTTCCTTGTACCTGAAGCGCTGTCAGCACTGGCTGGACAATCCGGAATTGGTAGAGACACAGTGGGAAGATGGCGTCTGGACTCTCACAGAGAAATAAGGCATTGGGCATGGGGAAATTGGTAAAGCTTTTAAATTGAAGATTGCAGATTGAATTTCAAATCTAAAATCTAAAATCTAAAATCTAAAATTTCCCCTTATATAGCAATCCTAAATGAGATGTAAACAAATGGTAGGTTGGGTTAGACGCGGTAATTAACTTATAATGCTCACAGATAGGTCTTTTCCCGCGTCGTAACCCAACATTCACTATTAAATATGTGTTCACGACTGATTTAGGATTGCTATATGATGTGTTTGTCTCTGAGAGAGGGAGTCATAATTATCAGACCTCTAACAATATCTTCGTGAGTCGCCGTCCCATTGATAATTTTTTTCTGAATTTCAATTGCCTCTATAGCCAAGTGGTAGGGAATACCTTTGGCTTCCAGTCTTTTGACCTCAAGGATGTCTATACCTTGTGCCAGTCCCTCCAAGTATTCATCTACAGTTACGCCCCAATCTTCTATCTCTGCCATTGTTTTTCCTCTACGCCTGCGTTTTTAGCCTTTCCGCCATTTTACAAAAGTCATATCGTTTCCGATAGCATCGCTTACCGAAAGAATTCTTATTCTTATTCTTATCTGCGTTCATCTGCGTTCATCTGTCTACCCTACGGGAAGGCTTCGCCTACATCTGCGGTAAAAATTTAACCAACGATGAAAACAGACAATTTCCCAATCCCACTCATGTACTACTGAAAGTCTTCTTCTTGCCAGCTGGTATTGGCATAATCACCAAGGCGTGAAATGGCCCGATCGATCGTTTCCAAACCTTGTTCCACTGTTTCTATCAATGCTAACTTACCCCGCAATTCCGCAGCACCGACAAAACCTTTAGCATACCAAGTCATGTGCTTGCGAGATTGGCGAATTCCCCGTTCTCCCTTATATTCCCACAGCGCTTGCAGATGATCTCTAGCACATTCCAGCCGTTGAATTGGCGTCGGAGTTTCCTTATTTTTACCAGTTTTCAAGAAATAGTCAACTTCTCCTACTAAAAACGGATAACCAAGCGTTCCTCGCGAACACATCACGCCATCAGCACCAGTTTCTTCCAAACAACGTACAGCAGCTTCCACAGAAAAAATATCCCCATTGGCAATAACTGGAATAGAGAGAATTTCCTTAACTTTGCGAATCCATTCCCACTTTGCAGAACCATTATAACCTTGAGCGCGAGTGCGACCGTGGACAGTAATCATTTTTGCACCAGCATCTTCCATTCGCTTAGCAAAATCGAGAATAGTTATTTCTTTATCTGACCAACCGATGCGAGTTTTAACTGTTACCGGAACATCCACAGCTTTCACTACTTCCCGGACAATTGCCTCAGCAACTTCCGGTTGTCGCAATAAGGAAGAACCGCCGCCATTTTTAGTAATTTTGTTGACGGGACAACCCATGTTAATATCAATTGTATCAGCACCTTCTTTTACTGCCATAACAGCAGCCTCAGCTAAGAAATCGGGGCGACAGTCAAATAGTTGAATGCTGATAGGTCTTTCGTTCGGGTCTACCTCCATAATTTTGGGCAACTGTTTGACATAATGCAGTCCCGTCGCATTCACCATTTCGGTGTACATCATCGAGTCTGGCGCATAGCGACGCACTAGGCGACGGAATACCAAATCTGTGACGCCTGAGAGGGGAGACTGGAGAACGCGGCTGTTTACTTCAAAATTGTCAATTTTGAGGGGAGTGGAGAGTCTAGCTTGGAGAGTGGGAGATAGAAAGGCCATAAGATTGAAAGGCGATCGAGCTTTTCTATTGTAGTTTATTCTTAGGTACGTTGTTGCGCTTCAGCGCTCTTTAAGATAGCACTAAAGCGCAACAATAGACCTAAGATTGTATTTTTTCATATCCCTGCTCATCTGCAAGTATTTAAAGACAACGGGAACCGCTGTAATATTTCTCAAAGTGCGATGATTGCCGTTTCAACATCTTTATTTTCTGGAGTTTTTGGACGAAGATATAAAGTAACTTCCATATCGAGTCGCTTCAAGAAATTGAGTAGTTTACCTTCGCTAAATCTTTGAAATTCAGCCTTCATTAAATCAGATACTTCTTGTTTGCTAATACCCAAAATTTTACTAATTTCCTGGTGTTTCAGGTTACGTTGTTGAAGTAACAGTATTACTTGAATTCCTATTTTTCCCCGTGTAAAAAGTTCATCAGCATCATCTAAACCGAGATCGGCAAATACGTTACCACTACTATCTTCAAAAATTAGTTCTTGTGTCATTTTGATTCCTCCCTTGCTACTGCATCTTTATAACGTTGTTTAATCAGATCGACATCAGACTGGGGTGTTTTAATTCCTTTCTTCGATTTCTTTTGGAAAGCGTGTAAAACATAGATTCTTTCCCCAATTTTAACTGCGTAAACTGCTCGATAAGTGTCTGTATCATAACGTTTAATAATTTCATAAACTCCTGTACCAACTCCCTTAAAAGGCTTGGCTTCTAAAGGTGTTTCCCCTGCTTGTACTAATTGTAACGCATAACCTATAGAGATACGCACTTTTTCAGGAAACTCACGGATATTTTGACGAGAATCCCCCATCCAAACTAAAGGGCGTAAAGAAACCTCTGTATTTTCCTCACTTTCAGCCATTTTATCCGCAATTTACCCCCAGGATCGTTTTTAGATTATTCTGAGCGATCGAGCTTTTTTTGTTGCGCTTTAGCGCTATCTTAAAGAGCGCTAAAGCGCAACAACGTACCTAAGATTGTACTTTCTTATTCCGGCAATTCGCCAAATCTTTCTCGATATCGAGCTACTAATTCTTCTGCTGTCAGATAGCGATTTCTTCGCTCATCAAACCAATACAGTACCTCAAGCTGAGATTCTCCGTCAGAATATCGACCTCTACCAATCCCTAAACCTATTTCTGGCATCCAAAAAGGCTCCCCAATTTGCTGTTCGTACTCGCCATTAACTAAGCGATAAATTTCAAAAGGTTGATGTTGGTCGCGCCGCCAATAGTAAGGGTTGTAAACGATATAATACAATACTCCTAATTTAGCATAAATATCCATCTTTTTATCGTATTCCCCACCGTAAGTTTGAGAGACTATCTCTAGGGCGAAAATCGGGGGAATATTATTTTCTTCCCAAACCACATAACTTACGCGCAAAGTATTGCCTTTAAACCGTTCTACTCCTAAACTCAAGAAACCGTCGGGAACAACGGGTACGAGATGACTAACTCCCGTTGTGTGATAGACTGCCATATCTATGCCAAAGAACCAGTCATTGCGCTGATTCCAGTAGAATTTGAGCAGGAATAAAAGTAAATTGGGAATAAAGTTTTGATTTTCGTTATCCACAGGCGTATCGTCAGAATTAGGGAGTTCAGCACCAGTTGGTAAGCGGATTTCTTGATTAAACTGTACCATAATAGGCTGGAAGGTAATTGATGAATTAATTGTATCATTGAGAAAGCAGTCTGCATAGAAAGCCGGTTTCTTAAAGAAATCGGCTTTCAACCTCTGACGCACCCTAGCATAATGTGATTATTTATGAGAAAAAGGTTTCACCCAAACCGTGATATTTTCAATCTTAACAACATTGACAATTTCCCCTGGTTCTAGGATCACATTTTCTGCACAACGGGCTGGCCAATAAGTACCGTTAAAATAAACACGGCCTTTGCGATCGGGGCAAATATGTTTCTCCACAATGCCTTCTTTGTTATCATAAGGGAAATCAAGGTTTGTTGTGTTTTCGTCTTGAGGTGTGAAGAATGATTTGATGAAGTTTAACATGGGTAGTGCCTCCGGGTTGGTTATATTGATTTATTTGGGTTAGTTTTTGTGTTTTATGCAGGGAACGCGATCGCATTTTGGAGAGAAAAGGGAAAAAACGCGATCGCAAAACTTCTACTCCCAGCAGGGGTTATAAAACACGGTGCCATCTAAGTTTGTATGTTCTAAGTTCGCACCGGACAGATTTGCGAAGGTGAGGTTCGCATCGCAAATATGTGCCCGCGACAAATCGGCATTTTCTAGATTGGCGTTTTGAAGGTTGGCACAAATTAGCAATGCCCCAGATAAATTTGCCCCTCGTAAGTTAATATCTCGCAGATCCAAATTTCGCAAATCAGCCCCGCTTAAATTCCAATTTTCAAAATTTCGTTCTCCTGCCAAATATTGTTGGTGTAGTAAGTCATCCGTGTAAATACGGACAGTTTTCTCGTTGAGTGTTTTGGGTGTAGTCTGAGCTTTCATGTCCTTACCTCTCAACCGACACCCCAACGATAGCCTTTGAGTATTACCCCAAGTCAAAACCACCCCAAGGTTGCTCTCAAAGCTAAGTGCAATCACGGTTATAACCTTGGGGTACTATAGGTTAAGCTTGGTGTATGCCCTATAGTTTTTTTAGAAAATCGGTTGGAGTCAGATGGCAGTTAAAAAACAAAAGGATGATTTCTCTTGGGGAGATGATGTAAAGAAGCAGGCAAAGTTGTTGCTGGATGCTTTACTGGCGGCGGCTGACGGGCAATTGCCGGAAAAATTGGATCGCCCAAAACCAAAATGGGAGGGAGAAAGCAACAATTTGGTGGTAAAAACAACTATGCGTGAGCTAAAGCAGTTAATGAAACATAGGGGATACATTTTTCCAACAACAAAAGAATTTCCTACAAAATTAGATGAAGAAAATCACATTCCACAGGCACTTCGAGATACAATTGATCGCTTAAAATTATTAAGGATTTTAAAAGCACCAGATCAGTCTGGTCAAACGAGCTTAAACTTTAGATTCGAGCTTTGCTCAAGAAAGCAAGAGGAAAATTTAATACAGTTTGATGACTGTTGGGAAAAATATAAAGAAGATAAGTTATCTAAGACTCAAACGAGTAATTCTGATACATATACAAACACTAAAAAGCCTGTAATTCCTGAAATATGCCCCTATAAAGGCTTATCCGCTTTCACAAAAGACGATGCTCCCTTTTTCTTTGGACGTGAGAAATTCACTGAAACCTTATTACAAGCAGCACAAACACGGCCATTCGTAGCTGTTATTGGTAACTCTGGCAGTGGTAAGTCTTCGGTTGTTTATGCTGGACTCATTTATAAATTAGAGCAACAGGGAGGATGGAAATTTATTCCCTTCAGACCAACAAATGCGCCGTTCTTTCAACTAGCTAATGCGCGGTTATCCTTGTTAAAACCTGAGATGGATGAATTCGAGCGTATTGCCAAAGCAAAAAAATACGCAAACAATTTTAAAACGGGTGAATTAACTTTAAAGGATGTTTTAGATCTCAGTTTACAAGAAAATTCGTCTAACCAGCGTTTTCTGATTTTCGTAGATCAATTTGAAGAACTTTATACTCTTTGTCCAGAAGATGAACGAAATACTTTTATAAAGCAATTATTAGAAGTTGTTAATGCAGAAAGTGAAAAAAGAGCGCATGATATTGTTCTGGTAATTACTCTCAGAGCCGATTTTTATGGACACGCTATAGCTTATCCACCTTTAGGAGAAGTATTGCAAAAGTGGAAGCCAGAAACTATCCTCGCAATGAATGGAAAGAAATTACAAGAAGCCATTGAAAAACCGGCGGAAGCAGTTAAACTCAACATTCAGGATGGACTGACAAAGATTATTTTAGATGCAGTTAAGAGTAACCCTGGTGAGTTACCTTTACTAGAGTTTGCATTAAAAAAATTGTGGGAAAACCAAAGTAATAATCAATTAACAATCGCTGCTTACAACGAAATCGGGGGAGTTGAGAAAGCCTTAGCTAATCATGCTGAGGAAATTTATCAAAAATTAAATGAAGATGAGCAAAATCGAGTTAAGCATATCTTTACCCAATTAGTCCGTTTTGGGGAAAATACCGATGATACTCGTCGCATAGCAACCCGTGATGAAATTGGGGCAGAAAATTGGCAGTTAGTTACTACGTTAGCTAATGCAGAAGCTCGTTTAGTTGTTGCAGGACGCGATGAAGTCAAGAAACAACCGACTGTTGAGGTAGTGCATGAAGCTTTAATTAGAGGATGGGATCGTCTGCGGGAGTGGATGGAGGAAGATCGGGAATTTCGGAAATGGCAAGATCGGTTACGCGCTGAAAAAAATGTCTGGGAAAATAGTGGTAAAGATAATGGAGCTTTGTTACGAGGAGCTTTACTGGTAGAAGCTGAAGAATGGTTAAATAAAAGAAGTGAATGTATTACTGACCCTAAAGAAAGAGAATTTATCTTAGCTAGTCGTCAGTATCAGGAACAGGAAGATACTGAACGAATTAAAGAGTTATTGAATTTATCTCAAAAGGAATTACAGTTAAAACAAAAGTTAATTTCCTTGGCAATTGCTGTTAAAGCAGGTGTGAAGTTACGTAATATTAAAGAGCCTTCAGAAGAGTTAAAGAGAAATGTTATTGAAAGACTACAGCAAGGAAGCTATGAAATTAGTGAGAAAAATCAACTTGTAGATCATCAAGGTGAAATTAATGGTGTTGCTTTTAGTCCAGATGGTTCAAGAATTGTTTCAGCTAGTGACGACCAAACCATTAAATTTTGGGATTTAAACGGTAAGCTATTAAATACTTTTAAAGAACATACTAATGAGTTTATTCGAGTAAATTTTAGCCCTGATGGTCAAATGATTGCTTCTGCTAGTGCTGACAAAACTGTGAGATTATGGAGTCTTGATGGAACACTCTTGAGAACTCTAGAAGGACATAATGATCGGGTATATGGAGTAAGTTTTAGCCCTGATGGTCAAATCATTGCTTCTGCTAGTTTTGACAGAACAGTGAGATTATGGAGTCTTAATGGGACACTTTTGAGAACCTTCGCAGAACATACTGATCGAGTCTATGGAGTAAGTTTCAGTCCTGATGGTCAAATCATTGCTTCTGCTAGTGCTGACAAAACAGTGAGATTATGGTCTATTGATCCTGACGATTTAATCTTAGACTTAGATGTGAAACTGAATAA
>CASBRD010000401.1 GCA_949128025.1 Oscillatoriales cyanobacterium PMM_0008
CCAGCCCGCCTGCGATTCAAATCGCTTTTCTTATAGCTAAAGTCCACAAAGCGTGGACTGAATACTGAATACTAATCTGACAGTCCATTTTAATGGACTTGGGCTATTAGCCTGGGATTAAAATCCCAGGCGGGTGAGTACGTAGTGCAAGATCTCAGTTGAGCGCTCGCTTCTCGAAGAGCGAATCAGCACCAATGGCTGATTATATCCTGTTTTGCTTTGTCAATTATCCAATAGGAGGAAATTTGCGTGCGATCGCGTCCAAAAATACCTGCCAATCTTGTAGGCGCAATCCGCAAGTTGCGTTTCCCTACCTAACCTACGGCATATTCCGTATATTCTCGCATATTTGACTACCCTGAATTACGGATTGAATAAATGGTCATTAGGGCGATTTTTCCGCGCATTTCTAGCCGATCGAACTAACTTCACCCGATAAGGATCGGCATCCTTTCGCCAGTATAAACGATAATTGCGTATTTCTGCACAATTTTCTTCTAAACAGCGTTGCCAACCTTTGAGAGTTTTGATGGCATTCCAATCATCAAACAATCCCCAATTTTGTTCCTGTTGACTAAGTTTGGCAAACTTATCATAACCCGGATAGTTGGGTGTGACAACAGTTTCTTTGCGATGCAAAACAGGGGGATCTGCTGAATCTTCATAATCCCGATAAGTAACGTGCAAATCTCTGAGGTCGATGTGCATACTTGTATATAATACAGGATGAGGCTCTGTATCAAAATATGGATAAAATAAATAAGATATTTTTGGTTTGTTGGTGTGAAATTTGATTAAAGTTGCGCCATCCATGCGACCGATCGTTCTGCTAGCGCAACCCTCATAAATTCTCAATCGATAATCCAGTTGGGATAAAGCAGAAACGTGGATATAAAAAGCGTTTGGTCGTTTGTGACCGATCGCGCTTTCTTCGCAGCATTTTGCAATAATACTCAAATTGCCTAAACTGAATAAAACCAGATTGCTAATTTCACAAGCCGCATTATAATTGCCAAAAAATGCTCTAATATCGTTTTTAACAACAGGCGCTAAATAGCGTAATTTACCGCTACCGTTAAATTTACCTAAAGCAAGGTAAAGAAGCAAATCCGAACGACGCTTATCAGTAATTTCATCCCATTCTTTTTGGTCTGTAGCTTGTAAAATTACCTCAAAAGCCCGACTAATTCTGCCAAATTCAAATTTAATTTCTGCTGATGATGCTAATTCTCCCGATACCGGAAGACGACCCCGTTCGGTGAAAAATGCCATTAAAGGTGCAAGCAATTCTTGATAATCTTCAAAGCGTTTAACTTCAGCGCGTACTCTGGGAGTAGAAAGGCGAGAACGACAGCGGGAAGCACGAAAATTTTGCGCTTGACTTTCATCCCGAAAAACAAAGTAAATTCCCAAAGCAATCGGAATACAATCAACACCAAGCACTTGGTCAATATAAATTTTTAGTTCTGATTGTTCGTAATATTTTTGGAAAGTATTGTGACGAGTAATAACGCCATCACCGTAAGCGATTTGACCTTGCTTTTCATCATCGATTAAAACTTGCGCCGCCACCAACAAAACTTGTCCGGTAAGTTCCCAAGCTTGTTTTAGTGCTTCTTGGCGTTCATCTATACATTCAATCACATTAATTACATAGCCGATATTGACAATATCAGCAGAGTTCTGAGGATTATTTGAGAAGTAATAAGGGTCCGATCCACTGCTGGTGTAACCGCGTTCGGTAAGGCGAGTAACATCACCACCGTGACCGCAACCATAATCAAAAAAAGTTGTGTTATCATTGAATAAGTTAGCTTCCAAAGCAAGACGCACCGGACGCGAAAAATCGCTGCGAACAATTGCGGCTCTGTGGCGTTCTATTTTAGGAATTGGTAATTGGGAATTAGGGTTGCTTTCCTCTTGTCCTACTCCTTTGTCGGTGTATCGAACGACACGATGACCTTGTATTTCAACACCTTCATTTTCTAAACATTGCAACCAACCTTTACGAGTTCCAATTACACTGGTGTGATTGAGAAGTCCTAATTTTTCTTCTTGGCGGGTGAGTTGGTCAAATTCTGCGTATTGGGGATAGTCGGGAGTGACAAAAGTTTCTTTGCGGTGGAGAATGGGAGGATTTTCAGCATTAGAATAATCCCGGTAGCTGATGACAGGCGAGACGCCTGTCCCACAAGAGTATTGCAGGTCAATTTGAACGCTGGCGCGTAAGGTGGGATGGGGGTCTGTGTCGAAATCGGGATAGAAAAGACAGGAGATTTTTGGCTCAGTTGTGTGAAATTTGATTATATTTGCGCCATCCATTCCTGTGGCGATAATCTGGGAAAATCTGTCATAATGGAGGCGGAGTGGCGGATCGAGTTTTGCGATCGCCCAAATGTGTACGTAGAGAGCATTGGGTAATTTTTTACCTATTAAACTTTGTTGGCAGATGTTTTCTAGGAATCCAGGTTCGTCTATTGGGGATATTTGCTGAGGAGCGGTGTCACATTCAGCACTCAATACTTCTAATTCAGCTTTCGGTAAATCTGGGTTTGGATAACTGCAACTATTCATAGTCTCATCCCAAACTGAATTGCCACTCTTAGTTAATTAGATTAACTCTGAGTTAGTTAATTTGGCAAATATGTTAAAAAATGTGAAGGGGTGCAGAAACCCGGTTTCTGGTAGAGGGACCGATCGCCTTGGCAACGATGTAAAATATAAGCAGGCAAATTACACAAAGTAACTATTATGACTATTTTGACTCCCAAATGCTTTACCATTGAGGAATATCACCGTTTGGCAAAACTCGGATTCCTCACGGAAGATGACCGAGTGGAATTAATTCGCGGAGAAATTATTCAAATGGCAGCCAAAGGCACAGCACATATAAACTGTTGCAGAAATTTACTGGAAGAATTAGCACCACTGGTAACGGGTCGCGCCAAACTGCAATGCCAAGACCCAATTGTGCTACCATCAAATAGCGAACCAGAACCAGACTTTGCTATTTTGCGAATCCGAGATGATAATTATAGAGATGCTTTGCCTAATTCATCAGATGTCCTATTTGTAATTGAGATTGCAGACTCTACCCTGAAAAAAGACAAAGAAGTTAAAACATCACTTTATGCTGAAGCGGGTATATCAGATTATTGGATATTCAATTTAGTTGATAATCATTTGGAAGCTTACAGCGAACCTTATCAAAATTTGCAAGGTAGGTTTGGTTATGCTGTGACGCGGATTATATTGCCAAATCAAACAGTTGCATTACCTGGGTTTCCCGATTTGGCGCTTGATTTATCTAAGGTTTTTCCGGGACTTTAAAACAAGAATAAGGTGATCGATATCAATAACGCAGGTGCTTTATTTTTGGTTTATTTTATTTTCAAATTTATCTTTAATCTTATGTTCCACCAACTCCCTAAATCCTCCCAGCGTGTACGCATATTGATTAAATAACAAAACATCATCATCGCAGTCCAACGATTTGAAGTTATCATTCATAATGTAAAGAGTAATATAAGTATAGTGGGCATTGTCCATCTTACCAATATACCAGCGATCGCTAACGTCCAGAACAAATGCTCAACATCCCTCAACTCCTCGCACAAGAACTTTCCGTCAATACCACGCAAGTCAACAACGCACTCGAACTTTTCGCCGAGGGTGCTACCATTCCCTTTATCGCACGCTACCGCAAAGAGCGTACCGGCGGACTTGACGAAATCCAACTTCGGAACATTTCTGATAAATATACCTATCTGACCGAGCTGGAAGAACGGAAGAAGACGATTTTGGATGCAATATCCTCCCAAGGCAAACTCACCGACGAACTCAAAGCCAAAATAGAATACTGCTTACAGAAAAACGAAATTGAAGATTTATATCTTCCCTACAGACCGAAACGGCGCACACGCGCAACCATTGCTAGAGAAAAAGGTTTAGAACCGCTGGCACAATTCATCAAATCCTTGAACGCTCGCAATGGGAAACCTGTATCTTTGGAAGAAGAAGCAGCAAAATATATCTCCGAAGAAAAAGCTGTCAAAACTGCCGAAGAGGCTCTCAAAGGTGCTGCCGATATTATAGCAGAAGAAGTATCAGAAAAAGCAGAATTACGTACTTATCTGCGCGAATATCTGATGGATGAAGGCGAATTCGTCTCGCGCATTAAAGATGAGCATCCCGAAGGAAGCACCAAGTTTGAGATGTATCGGAATTACCAGATTCGGGTCAAAAATATTGCACCGCATAATTTGCTCGCATTACTCAGAGGTGAAAATGAAGGAATACTGAATTTGGATGTCTCCTTCGATGAATCATTTGTGTTGTCTTATCTGGAGTCGCAGGAAATTAAAACGAAGGTGCCAGCAGTGCGACAGTTCTACCAAGAAATGCTCAAAGATGGGTTTAACCGTCTGATCAAAACTTCTCTAATTACAGAAGTGCGTACTGATAGAAACACTTACGCTGATATGGAATCAATCAAGACCTTTGAAACCAATCTGCGCGAGTTGTTGCTGTCTTCTCCTGCGGGGATGAAGCCGACATTAGCGATCGATCCAGGATTTCGCAGTGGTTGCAAAGTTTCTGTGCTTTCGGAAACAGGGAAATTTTTGGAATACCATGCTATTTTCCCACATCAAGCCGCCGCACAGCGCACTCAAGCTGCTAACGCGCTCAAAAAGTTGATTGAAAAGTACAATATCGAGCTGATCGCGATTGGGAACGGTACAGCTTCCCGCGAGACAGATGAGTTTGTTTCGGAAGTCTTGACGACGATCGATCGCCAACCGATTAAAGTGATGGTGAACGAGTCTGGTGCATCGATTTATTCGGCTTCTGATGTGGCGATCGCAGAATTCCCCGATCTCGATATTACCGTGCGCGGCGCTATCAGCATCGGTCGCCGTTTGCAAGACCCCTTAGCCGAACTTGTCAAAATCGATCCCAAATCCATAGGCGTCGGACAATATCAGCACGATGTCGATCAAAAGTTGCTCAAGAAAAAGTTGGATGAAACGGTCGAAAGCTGCGTCAACTACGTCGGCGTAGACTTAAATATGGCATCCAAAGAACTGCTGACTTTCGTTTCTGGGATGACGCCAGCCGTTGCCAAAAATGTCGTTACCTATCGCAACGAAAACGGCGCATTCACAAATCGTCGCGAACTAATGAAAGTGCCAAAATTAGGGCCAAAAGCCTTTGAACAGGCGGCTGGATTTTTGCGGATTCGCGGTGGCGATAACCCTTTGGATAACACCGCCGTCCATCCTGAAAGTTATGGGGTAGTAGAGGCGATCGCATCAGATCTCAATATACCCTTAACTCAAATAACACAAATTCCCGAAAAAATCAAGGCAATTGACCTAAAGAAATATGTCACAGATACCGTTGGTATACCAACACTCCGCGATATCATCTCAGAACTGGAAAAGCCGGGAAGAGATCCGCGTGCTGAATTCAAATATGCTACCTTCAAAGAAGGAATCAAGGAAATAACAGACCTCAAAATTGGCATAGAGTTAGAAGGTATTGTCACGAATGTAGCTAACTTTGGCGCGTTTGTTGATATCGGCGTGCATCAAGATGGCTTGATACATATTTCCCAATTAGCCGATCGATTCATTAAAGATCCAAAAGATATTGTCAAAGTGGGACAAGTTGTGAAAGTGCAGGTGCTAGAAATCAATGAAAAATTGAAACGAATCAGCTTATCGATGAAAGCAGTTAAACAAGGCTAATTTCGCGATCGATCGGCATAAGTTGGGTGTTGACGATGAGAGAAGGGAGTCCGATTAATTTCTCAACCTACACAAACATAGTTGTGCTAACTGGGGCTCTGCTCTTTGGTACGTAGTTGCGCTTTAGCGCTCTTATTACAACTGGGATAAGAGCGCTAAAGCGCAACAACATACCCAACTAGCAACTTACGTTACTACTTCAAGGATACAAACCCCGATCGCTCAACGCCTGTGCAACCCGACCCACACCCAAAGTATAAGCCGCTACCCGCAGAGGCACCTGCCGCATCTTCGACTGTTTGATCACCTCGTGGTAGGCGTGTACCATCAAGCCTTCCATTTCACGGTTAACCCGTTCCTCATCCCAAAATACGTAGGAAAGACCCTGCACCCACTCCAGATAACTCACCACCACACCCCCGGCATTGGCTAAGATATCTGGCAGCACAGTCACACCCCGCGCTTCCAACGCCAAGTCTGCTGCCAGAGTTACCGGGCCATTAGCCGCCTCTGCTACAATCTTGGCTTGCACCTCATGCACGTTGTCTTCAGTAATTTGGTTTTCCAAAGCAGCCGGAATTAGCACATCGCAAGGCAGAGCTAACAATTCGGCATTAGTAACTGGTACGCTTCCAGGAAAACCGGCAATTCTTCTGTTATTCTCGGCAGCATAAACTTTCAAAGCCTGGATGTCTAGACCTTCTGGATTAAATATCCCGCCTGACACATCCGAAACAGCCATAACCTTGGCTCCAGCTTCATTCAGCAATACAGCCGCTGCGCCTCCCACATTTCCAAAACCTTGGATTACTACCTTTGTACCCGCCAGGGTTTCACCCCGTTCTGCTAAAGCTTCCCGCACGATAATCATGACGCCGCGTCCGGTTGCCATTTCCCGTCCCCTGGAACCACCGATCGAAATTGGCTTACCAGTTACAATCCCCGGTACGGCGTGACCGACATTCATTGAATAGGTGTCCATCATCCAAGCCATTTCGCGAGCGGAAGTGCCTACGTCTGGCGCTGGAATGTCAACTGAAGGGCCAATATCTTTTATTAATTCGCTGGTGTAACGACGAGTAATTCGCTCTAATTCGCCGACGCTGTAACTTGCGGGATCGATCGCAATTCCACCCTTAGCACCCCCGTAGGGAATCCCTACCAAGGCGCATTTCCACGTCATCAGCATTGCCAGCGCCGATACTTCTCGCAGCGTGACAGCCGGATGGTAACGGATTCCACCTTTGTATGGCCCAAGAACGTCACAGTGCTGCACCCGATGTCCCGCCAGAACCTGCACTTGTCCGTTATCCAGTTTTACGGGAATCGAAACGGTAACAACTTTGCGCGGGTGGCTCATCACCTCCAGCAACCCTTGATCCATTCGTAACTCTTTAGCTGCTTGTTCTAGGTAGCTACAAGCTTGATCGAATGGGCAGATGTGCCCAGGGGAAGCAGTTTCAAGCGACAGCAGTGCTTGGTTCATATACTTTTCTCTCGATCGCGGTATCTATGCAAACTAAATATCTATCCGTAGCCTAACCTTGAATTCTTGAAAAAAAAGTGATTTTGTAAAATTCGTTACATTTTTATATTTAAAGAAATCGATTCTCTCTGTTTTATTGAATGTTTTGCGGATGATACAACAATTTATTGCATC
>CASBRD010000402.1 GCA_949128025.1 Oscillatoriales cyanobacterium PMM_0008
ACTCCCCCACTCCCCCACTCCCTAGCCCTTTTCTTTTGACTTTTGACTTTTGACTTTTGACTTTCCTAATCCCTAGCCCCTCTTTTGGGCGGATCGTGTTTCTGGAAGGCAGCAATAAAGAGGCAGGCTATACCTATATTAATAAACACATCTGCCAGATTAAATACGGGAAAATTAATTAGTCGAAAATCCAGAAAATCTACTACATAGTTTAATAAAAAGCGATCGATCCCATTGCCCATCGCTCCTCCTAAAATAAAGCCATAACCCAGTTGATCCCATCTGGCAAAATTTGGCCCAAACCAGGCCAATGCCATCAAACCTACACTCACTCCCAAGGATAGCCAGCGCAACCAACTTCCGTCCTGGCTAAAGAGACTAAACGCCGCACCGGGGTTTCTCACGTAGGTAAAATGAAAAACCCCTGTCCACAAAGACCAGGTTTCATTGAGGCCGAAGTTTTGCACCACCCAAAATTTAGTCAACTGGTCTAAAACTAAACTGATCGAGGCAGCAACCCAGAAAAAGCGGTTTTTAGTCATTGGTCATTAGTCATTAGTCATTAGTCATTGGTCATTGGTCATTAGTCATTAAGTAGGTGGGCATAATTAAACGTAAAACTGCTAGGCCCAAAGAAACCCGGTAACTCCTGCGAAACCGGGTTTCTCTTAGTTCAGTTTATTTACGCCCACCTACTTAGTCATTAGTCATTGGTCATTAAAATTTTTTAGATTTTCTTCCCAATGCCCAATGCCCTGATTAGTAAAACATCAAATGTCGCAGAATGAAAGCCAAAACGGTAACTGCACAGACGATCGCCAGCTGTCCTGGGAGGGCATCAAAAGAGTATCTTGAGACAGCTGACCATAAAGGAACAGCACTGGTGTTTGTCCAGCTTAACCAATCGCTGAGAACGAGATAGCTAAGACCAATGACATGAACTGTTAGCAGGCCACACAAACAGCTAAACGCCAGAGACTCCAGTTTTACTGGCGTCCGAAAAGCTAAAAAGCCACACAACCAGGCACCGGGAACAAAGCCTAACAAGTATCCAAACCCAGGCTCTTTTATATAGCTGAGGCCGCCGCCCTGAGTGAAGACAGGCAGCCATGTCAAGCCTAATACAAGATAGGCTATTTGAGAGAGGGCACCGGCATTCTTGCCGCCAAGACAGCCGACCAGTAGCACGGCACCAATTTGATAGGTGACGCCCAAGGGGTAAGTGGGAATGCCAGAATCACTCCACTGCCACGGAGGACTGGGCAAAGACGCCTCTAGAAAGGTTCCACCGATGGTAAGCAGTAATCCAATCAAGGCCCACAGCAGTTCAGTGGGAGAAAACATTAAGAGATTAGGGACTAGGGGCTAGGGAAGAGGGAAGAGGGAGAATTTTCTTTCTTTTGACTTTTGACTTTTGACTTTTGACTTTTATAGTCCCTAATTTGGAATGGGTGCTTCACCGCCTTGGAGTCCCAAAGCTTCTAGCATGGCGCGGTCTTGCTCTGGGGGTTGACCTATAGTTGTGAGGTAGTGTCCGATCAGCATGGCGTTAATGCCAGCTTTGAGTCCAAGGGCTTGCAGTTCGCCCATGACGGCTTCTCGTCCACCAGCGTAGCGGAGAATTTGCTTTGGCAGAATCAGCCTAAAGATGGCGATCGCCTTCAACGCTTCATAAGGATCGAGTTTGGGACGTTCCTCTAATTGTGTCCCCGATCGGGGATTGAGCAGGTTCAGCGGTACAGATTCAACTTCTAACTCCCGCAAAGCTAGGGCTAAATCTACCCGATCGGACCAGCTTTCGCCCATGCCCATAATACCGCCCGTACAGGCTTGTATTCCGGCTGCTTTGAGATTTTTGATGGTTTCGACGCGATCGCGCCAACTGTGAGTCGTCACTATCTCTGGGAAAAAGTTCTCTGACGTTTCTAGGTTATGGTTGTAGCGGGTAACGCCTGCCTCTCTTAGTGCTTCAGCTTGTTCTGGCGTTACTTCTCCCAAAGCGCAACAAGGTTTAATATTGGTTTCGGCAGTAATTTGCCGCACAGTTTCCAGAATTCGCTCAAATTCTCCCGATTTCGGACTATTATACTTGATACCCCTGCCCTGACTCACCAAGCAAAACCGTTTTGCTCCAGCTGCTTCGGCTGCTTTGGCTTGGGCGAGAATTTCTTCAGTCGATTTTAAACCGTAAATGGGCGAATCGCTACCTGGATGGTGAGCTGACTGGGAGCAAAAGCCGCAGTTTTCCGAGCAGTTGCCAGACTTGACATTGATGATGCTGCACAAATCGACGATATTGCCGCAGCAAGCTTGTCGCACTTTATCCGCCGCTTCGCACAACAGCAGTATATTCTCTTGTCCCTCTATCTGGGTGAGTGCGATCGCTTCCTCTTTCCCAATGTACTCACCTGCGATGATGCGATCGGTCAACTTGTGCAGCAAGTCCCGCAGTGACGTTTTATATTCGCTGGTAATATTAGCACTGTATGTATTGCAGACGTTTGACAATGGTGCTTGAACCACGTTTATCCCTTCGATTGCAGAATTAAAGTGTTTGCATTTTACCATTCCAGCAACATCCACAGATTTACACTACCGCTATTAGCCCTTAATCTTACCTTAATCTTATTGTTAACTGATCTTTACACTTAAGTGATACGGTGCGGAAGGATTACCTGTGAAAAACTCAAAACCTTCTATGCTTTCTGTCGTTGACTCAACTAGGCGAGCTATTTTCGTATCGTGTATAGCCCTTACAGTCGGTCTAACTTCCTGCAATCCGCCGAAGGCTAACAATCCTAGTGCTGGTGACGGCACCTCTCCCTCTCCAAATGCAGGTTCTCCTACCACACCAGGGACAGTTTCTACAAGCCCAAGCGGGAGTGGCCCGAATGTCGGGCTCAATGGTGCCGGTGCATCATTCCCAGCGCCTCTGTATGAAACTTGGTTTGCCGAATACTACAAAAAAAATCCCAACATCAAGATTAACTACCAGTCCGTTGGTAGCGGTGCTGGCGTCAAGCAGTTTATCGAAGGAACTGTAGACTTTGGCGCTAGCGATGTGGCAATGAAAGATGAGGAAATTGCCAAGGTAACTAAAGGCGTACTGTTACTACCCATGACCGCTGGTAGTATCGTGTTAGCCTACAACCTACCCGGTGTTGAAGGCTTAAAGTTGTCGCGGGAGGCTTATGCTGATATCTTCTTAGGTAAAATCAAGAAGTGGAACGACCCGAAAATTGCCGCTGCTAACCCAACTGCCAAGTTGCCAGACAAAGACATCACCGTAATCCATCGTTCAGATGGTAGCGGAACCACGGGAGTCTTTACAAAGCACCTCAGTGCCATTAACGAAGAATGGAAGAAAGGCCCAGGAGAAGGAAAAGACGTAAAATGGCCAACGGGTAACGGAGCCAAAGGCAACGACGGCGTAACATATCTGATCAAACAGACTGAAGGATCAATTGGCTACATTGAGTATGGTTATGCCAAAAATCAAGGTATAACAATGGCTTCTTTAGAGAACAAAGCAGGTAAATACGTTGAAGCTTCTACAGAGTCATCTAGTAAAGCTCTTGCTGCTGTAAAACTCCCCGAAAACTTTCGCGCCTTTATCGCCGATCCAGAAGGAGAAGACTCCTATCCCATTGTTACCTACACTTGGCTGCTGGTATATAAAAAATATGACGATCCTACCAAAGCCAAAGCCATGAAGGATGTCATTAAATGGGGCTTAACAGATGGTCAACAGTTCGGTGACAAATTAGGATATGTCCCCCTACCCAAGGAAGTCGTCGATCAAGTTTCAAAAGCAGTTGATGTGATTAGTCCGTAGTCAAATAACTTAGTTTTTCACTGAAAGCTAATTAATTGACAAAATTGATTTTAACGCAGAGGTACGCAGAGTCGATTTTCAGTTGAGACTTTCCTCTGTGTACCTACAGCGTTTTTCTCTCAAAGCTGTGATTAGGGATTAGCAATTGACAGATAAAATGAGTATTCAACAAAACTTGTTATGACTTCTCTAAGTAAAGATTCTCAACCAGCAGTCCAGCCACGATCAAGTTTAGATAAAAATTTGGATCGGGGCTTTATTTGGCTAACTCTCCTATTTGCTCTGGCAGTTGCGGGAGTGTTGATTTGGATGACAGTAGTAGTGGGAATAGGAGCTATTCCTGCCATGCTAAAGTACGGCGTTGGATTCATTTTTTCGTCAAATTGGGACGCGGTTAATGATGAGTATGGTGCGCTTCCTCAGCTTTATGGAACTCTGGTCAGTTCCATAATCGCTCTGATATTTGCTGTACCAATTGGTCTTGGTGTGGCGCTATTTCTAAGCGAGGATTATTTACCAACCAGAATTCAGGTGGTCATCGTTTTTTTAGTGGAATTACTAGCAGCTATTCCCAGTGTTGTCTATGGTTTGTGGGGAATTGCTGTCTTGGTGCCAATTATGAAAGCAATTGGCGGACAAATATACAATTTGTTTGGCTGGATTCCAATTTTTGGCACGCCTCCTAGTGCAACTGGTCTGGGAATGTTGCCTGCTGGTCTAGTCTTGGCGGTGATGGTTTTACCAACAATTGCGGCGATTTCTCGCGATGCGCTCATATCTTTGCCACCAGATTTAAGACAAGCTGCGGTTGGACTTGGCGCTACCCGTTGGGAAGCAATTATCAAAATTCTAGTTCCGGCGGCTTTTTCTGGCATTGTGGGAGCAATTATGCTGGCACTTGGTCGAGCCTTGGGTGAAACGATGGCTGTCACTCTGTTGATCGGAAATTCTAATAATATCAGTGCTTCGATATTGGCTCCCGGCAGTACGATTTCTTCGCTGCTAGCGCTTAAGTTTGCTGAGGCTGATGGTCTGCAAGTATCGGCGCTAATGTATTCAGCTTTGTTGCTGTTTGCGATCACGCTATTGGTCAATGTACTGGCTGAAATGCTGGTTCGTAGAGTCCAGCGAATTTAAAGAAGAAATTGGGTAATTTCAGATGGCAAATTTGAAATGAACAATGAACAACTAATAACGAACAAAGAACAATGAACAATGATGAATTTAATGCCGATCTCCTGAAACGCTCTCCGGGTTCTCCCCGAACATTATTTGGTATATTGATGACGGGGCTGACTTTTCTGTCGGCGGGGATTGCCCTCCTGCCGCTGGTGGCAGTTATTGGTTTCGTGATCGCCAAAGGGGGAAGCCGAATCAAACTGGGTGTGTTTACCGAACTACCTCCGACGGCATATCAGGTTGATGGTGGCGGTTTTGGTAATGCCATTCAAGGTACAATTATTTTGGTGGTCATCGCTGCGCTGATTAGCATTCCTATTGGTGTTTTGGCAGCAGTTTACCTGACAGAGTTTGGCAAGGGAACAAAGTTAGCAGACTGGATTCGCTTTTTCACCAACGTCCTCAGCGGTGTGCCGTCGATTATTGTGGGAGTGTTTGCTTATGGAGTAATCGTACTCAATCTAAAGAATTTAGGGATAGGGAACGGTTATTCAACTTTTGCAGGCGGTTTTGCTTTATCTATCTTGATGTTACCGATTATTGTGCGGGCAACAGAGGAATCGCTGAAGTTGGTACCGCCGGAAGTGAGACAGGCAGCAGTTGGCTTGGGAGCAACAAATTTTCAAACGGTGTCCTGGGTAGTTTTACCTGCTGCTTTGCCTGCAATTATAACAGGAACTACTTTAGCGATCGCGCGAGCGGCTGGAGAAACCGCACCTCTACTGTTTACGGCACTGTTCAGTCAGTATTATCTTCCTCTTTCAGAGAAAGGACCAAATGCTTTATATGAACCAACTGCTTCTCTGGCAGTTTTGGTCTACAATTTTGCAACTCGTCCTTTCGAGAACCAAAAGGAACTAGCCTGGGCAGCTTCTCTGATCTTAGTGCTAATGGTGTTGCTGACTAGCATTATCTCGCGGATTGCCACGTCTCGTAAAGTCTATTAATTAAAACCGAAACTTCAGATTTAAAATGTTAAATCTGAAATCACTTTTTCAACAATCACCAATTACATCACCTATGACTGTTAATAAGTCGAATGTTAATCAAACTGAACCAGTTTTACGTGCCGAAAACGTAGATATCTACTACGGCGATTTTCTGGCAGTTAAGGGGATTTCAATGGATATCCCGAAAAACCGGATCACTGCTTTTATTGGCCCTTCTGGTTGTGGCAAAAGTACATTGCTGCGCTGCTATAATCGCCTAAATGACCTGATCAAAATTTTTCGGATTGGCGAACAAAGTAAGATATACTATCACAATCAAAACCTCTACGCTCCAGATATCGATCCGGTGGAAGTGCGGCGACGAATTGGGATGGTATTCCAAAAGCCTAATCCTTTCCCCAAATCAATTTATGACAATATAGCTTTTGGCCCAAGATTAAATGGCTACAAAGGCGATATGGATGAATTGGTAGAGCGTAGTTTACGGGGTGCGGCTTTGTGGGATGAAGTTAAAGATAAACTAAAGCAAAGCGGTTTATCTTTGTCTGGCGGACAACAGCAAAGATTGTGTATTGCGCGTGCGATCGCAGTTCAACCCGATGTTATCCTCATGGATGAACCATGTTCTGCTCTAGATCCCATCTCCACCCTGCGGGTTGAAGACTTGCTCCACGAACTGAAAGAACAATACACCATTGTGATTGTTACCCACAATATGCAGCAGGCTTCGCGGGTGTCGGATATGACCGCCTTCTTCAATGTCGAGCCTACAGACAAAGGCGGACGGATGGGTTATCTCGTCGAGTACGATCGCACTGAGGTGATCTTCCAAAGTCCTAAAGAAGAGTCTACCCGCGAGTACGTCAGCGGACGCTTCGGTTGAACTCAGGGTAGACATTGCCCACCCTACAAAAGGGCTACCTCACCCCCCCAACCCCCCTCTCCTCCAGAGGAGAGGGGGGAGAAATACTCCCCTCCCCGTTCACGGGGAGGGGTTGGGGGAGGGGTTCGACTGTCCCGCTTCAAACTGGTAGCCTACAAAAGAACGATCCCCAGAACACCAATCCAAGTTACGATGGAGGATGGATTTGTGTATGCTCTGGAAAACTTAGTTAAAGGCTTATGAAGCGCTATTTGTCCCGTCTGCTTGCCCTAGTTTTGGTTGTGACTATTGGCTTAATCGGCTGCTCTGGTTCAACAAGCATAACCGGCGATTATCGTCAAGATACCTTGGCTCTGGTGAACACTCTGAGAACCGCCATTGAATTGCCAGATGATTCACCGGATAAAGCGGCGGCTCAGGCAGAAGCACGGATAAGAATCAATGACTTTGCGGCTCGTTATCGTCGAGATAATTCTCTGACCACCCTCCGGTCTTTTACCACAATGCGAACAGCATTGAATAACTTAGCCGGACATTACAGTTCTTATCCAAATCGTCCCGTTCCTGAGAAGTTAAAGGATCGTTTGGAGCAAGAATTTAAGCAGGTGGAAGCTGCTCTGAAGCGAGGACTTTAACAGGTTATGAGTGATGGGGAGGGAATATCAAATTTGATTTTTCAATCGGTAATCTGATATTCTCCCTTATTCCCCAGCCTTCTGAGACTCAGACTCTAGTCCGCAATCTTGGCTAATTCAAGTTCACCAGCCGAACCATTGCCGATCGCATTAAGTGTGCCTTGAAATAGTCTATTTAACAACGATGCCGGTGGTTGCTTATAAGGCCAAGCAAAGGCATGGCGGAAGGCAGCTTCTTGACAAGCCTGCAATTCCTCAAAACCGATGATGTCGTAAGTCAGCAGGTTTTCGTACTCGAAAGGCAGACGCACATTATGCAACCCAGCGTTGTCGGTACAGATGGCGATGTCCACACCAGCGTCAAAACTGCGATCGAAAACAACCTTGAGTTGGCGGATATCTTCGAGAGTACCAGTTTTTAGGTAGGTAGTGGGACAGACTTCCAAGCACTGATTGTCAGCAGCCAATTGACTCAGTAGCTCTGGATGCTGTAAAGGAATTTGGATACCGTGACCGATACGCTTCAGATAAGGTAGAAGTTTTGGATAACAGCCAGATGTAGTTTCGTACAGGTGACCTGTAGTGTTAACGTCGTGCTTGAGCGCCAAGGCATACAGTTCTACAAATTCATCCAGCCTCTCTGCGTAATGGGCATCCCCTCCAGCCAAGTCTACAGCACAGACATAACCTTTACTCTGTGCAGCCAGATCGACGATCGCCCGATTCACCTCATAGGGAAGGCGCGAGTGCATACACAGAATTTGGCTGGTAATAATTGGGTACTCCTTCACCTGACTAGCTTTACCAACAACCTCAACAATCTCAGCCATTTGGTCAATTCGTTCCGACTGGCTAAGTTGCGGCGATGTCCGCAGATAGGGAGTGTAGCGTAACTCCAAATAGGCAAGATTCTCAAAAATATACGCACCCCGAATCAGCCTGGAGATAAAGTAGGGCAACGTTTCGATAGTTTGGACGCCTTCTACGAGAGTATGGAGTTCCAAATACTCATCGAGTGTATTGCGCGGTTTCGTATAAAACTCCTCAAACGCCCCATACTCAGGGAACCGTTCAGCCAAATCGGCATCGCTGCGTTGGAAGTAGCGCCAGAGAATACGAGGTACAACAGAACCGCCCAGATGGCGGTGTAGTTCAGCATAAAGAGTCACGGCAACCTCTTGTATTGATATTGAGCAAATATTAGCTAGCTATATTTCAATTATGAACAAGGGATCGGTAATTCTCCCCGACTGCTTTATCGATCAGAACTGGAGTGGTTAGTAATTTATCGCTTTTAGCTGCTAAACTCTTTTGGAAGCTAACTTTGTTGGCCTCTAGCATAGCGGCTCTCGATTCCTGTGGGAACCAGTGGTGCAGCAACCTGTCCTTGGAGACTGATTATTTCCTGGTACCGTTTTTTTTCTTTTCGTTCTGGTTGGTGGCATGATCAAAGCGCTAATAGCTGTTTCCCGACGTCCCAGTCGTTTCTATCGCCGCGTTTTAGCCGGTGTGTTGACCAGTAGCATGGTGAGTCAGTGTTTCTGGAGCAAACCAGCCCAGGCACAAGTAAGGGTTCCTTGCCAGTTACCAGCCGAGGCAGGCGAACAGAAAGAAAATCTCCGGCTGGCAGCTTTGAGAGGCGATCGAGAAGCGCAGAATCGCTACCAAGCCCTCATAGCTAAACAGGCAGCGCAATTGCAGGAGTGCCGCACCCAAAACTGGCCTCGCAACCAGGCTATTTGGTTGCGCTTATATCCCTGCGATATCCGTCCAGGATCGCTGGGTGCGATCCTCGATCGCATTGTCAATAAAGGCTACAACGAAGTTTATGTGGAAGTGTTTTATGACGGCCAAGTGCTGCTACCGCAGGCAGATAACCCCACGCCTTGGCAGTCTGTTGTACAGGTACCTGGAGCAGAGAAGTACGATCTGTTAGCTGAAGCGATCGACAAAGGCCGCAAACGTGGTCTAAAAGTTTACGCTTGGGCATTTACAATGAATTTCGGCTACGTCTACGCTCAGCAGCCCGATCGCCAACCAGTGCTGGCCCGCAACGGTACGGGCAAAACCAGTCTGGATGTAGCTAACGATGCGGGTATAGACACCGATTTAACAAAGGGAGATGCTACCAACGCTTTCATCGATCCCTACAATCCCCAAGCACGACAAGATTACGAAAAGTTGATTGCAGCGATAACTAAACGCAAACCGGATGGCGTGTTATTTGACTACGTTCGGTATCCACGGGGTACAGGCTATGCTTCGGTGGTTACCAAAGTTCAAGATTTATGGATTTATGGCGATGCGGCTCAGCAAGTCCTTTTGCAACGCGCCATCAACAATAAAGGACTTGACCTAATCCGGCGATTTTTGACTAAGGGATACGTTACCACTGAAGATATTGCCCAGGTTGACCAATTGTATCCAGAGGAACAAGAACCGCTTTGGCAGGGGCGCAATCCCGACCTGACAAAGAGCGTACTGCCACCTGGAGAGCGTCAGCCGATGTTGCAAACGGAATTGTGGCAGCTGAGCGTGGCTCACGCCGCACAAGGTGTCTTGGACTTTGTGACGGCGGCAATCGGGCCGTTGCAACGGCAAGGCATTCGGACAGGGGCGGTGTTTTTTCCCGGTGGCAACCAATCTGTCGGTCAGGGGGGGTATGATTCTCGGATACAGCCTTGGGATAAGTTTCCCAGCTCGATGGAGTGGCATCCCATGCTCTACGCTAATTGCGGGGAGGCAGGTTGTATTTTGAACGAGCTGCAACGGGTTTTGAGTCTCGCTCCCCTTGGGACGGAGATTAAACCGGCGTTGGCGGGGGATTGGGGCAGGTCTTTGAGCGATCGGCCCTCCCTAGAGGTGCAAATGGCGGCAATTCGTGAAGCAGCGCCGCAAATCAATACGGTGAGCCATTTTGCTTTTTCTTGGCAGGAACCGGATAGCGATCGGGAGAGGAAGTTCTGTAGGTTGAGGTAGCGATCGCGGTAGGATGCGTTACGGTGGTGCGATCGCTGCTAGAGTAGCGATCGCATTACAGCTAATTTTATCCCATCTTGTTTTTGGCACAATCTCAAGATGCCTTAAAGAATTCAAGCCACTGAATTTCTCCATCTTGTGCATCATCAATAGGTGAAACAACAGCAGAAAAGTTACTTTCTTTTGGCTGAAATACTTCTTTACGCTGCTGAGATAAATCAACTCGGTCAAGTTCCAACCTCATACCTTTTCTAAACTTACTTTTACGGTTGCGTTTTAGCAACGCACCTGTACCTACTAAACCCAACGCTAGTAAAGTCCAAGCAGTAGAAGACTCCGGGATATTGCGAGTGGTTCCGTTAGGATTGAAATCAAACCCCCCACCATTCGGGTCAGATGGGTTAAACGAAACACCGCCAGATGGGTCAGCAACATTGTTCTTGCAGGGACGGGAATACAAACTAGACGCCTTAGCCGAGTCAGTACCTATCACCATAGTAACTGATATGGCTACTGCGATCGAGAAAAACCAATTTTTCCTCAACATATTCATCGAACTTACCTCTCTTTAATGAGAATTAACCTTCAAAAAGCTATAGCGGTTTGTAGGGGCGGGTTTTGCAGATAATTTGTCGGTTATATAGCAACCGCCAAGGCGGTTAAGCCATAAATCTGGGGCAGGGGCGAAGCATTCGGGCATATAATTTATTGTTAAAACCGAAGATTTACTACCCGAATGCTTCGCCCCTACTGCCCTAATCGCCTTGGCGGTTGCTATAAGACAAGGATAATGGCTAAACCCGCCCCTACAGCAGATGTATTCTATCAAGTCGCCAACTCCTATAAACGTAAATTCGCCAGCAGCAAATTGCCAAGCCAAAACAGCAAATAACCGAAAACTGAAATAATATAAATTAAACAACAAGGCGCATAAGCTGATAAAATTAATTGGTCGTTTGGTCGTTCTAAACTTTGCTCTCCTGTTAGCATCTTTAGGTAAAATTTAAAAGACTTTTGACGCAAATTGTTAATTCCCGTCATCGCTACCGCTAAATAGTAACCATCAAACCGATTCAGGGGATTAAGATTTAAAGCCAGCGTCAGTTGTGCTGCTACCATCAGCAAGTAGCTAGTTTGATGTAACCAAGTTACTGAATATGACATCATCCACATCCATAAAGCTATTGCCCAAATTGCCAACTGACACAGCACTCCCGCTAACATTACTAAAGCTCTTTGTCTGCGCTTGACTAAACTGTAAGCATCGGTAGTATTAGTATAAGCTCCCGGTAGCAAACATATAAACATTAACCCTATTTCCGGCACAATACCGCCGTAATGTTTTAAAGTAAAAGCATGACCTAGTTCGTGAATGGAAACTACCAGCATCATCAGCAAAGCAAAGGGAAGAATTAGGTTAGTAAATCCCTGACTCCACAATGGGCGACTTGCTTGGATGATTTCTGCTTGTCGCGATATGCCAATGATAATAGAAGCAGATAAAAATGCCAATAGTAACGCGCTAAATATAGGATTGAAGATAAAGCGAATTTTATTAAGATGTTGCGTTAGCCAATTATCGGGATTGAATAGAGGAAACGTGAAAAAAAGTAATTGCAGCAAGCTGAATTTTCTGGGTGGTTTATCTGGTTTGGTTCCTTCTAACATTCCGGTTGCTGCTAACATCCGCAACAGGTATTCTAGTTGATATCTGCTCATATCGTATTTTCCGATAATTTCTAAGAAAGGTAATTTACCAAGTTGGGATATAACAGGTTTATCGATATATGCGATCGCAGACTCTTGGCTTTGCTGTGAAGAGATATTTTTGGGTGGTAAGCGATCGCACTAACTGGGTCAACAAAGCTCAATACAGTTCAGTTAACGGTTTGATCCCCCCTAACCCCCCTTCTTAAGGGGGGGAACTGAGTTTCAAAGTCCCCCTTGTGAAGGGGGATTTAGGGGGATCGCCAACCTAGTTTCAAAGTCCCCCTTGTGAAGGGGGATTTAGGGGGATCTCAAACCTAGTTTCAAAGCCCCGGCATTTATTGGCGGGGTCAATCCAAAATCCAAAATCTAAAATCTAAAATCCAAAATCGAATGGGGGTGCATTATGGGTTGGTTTGCGAAAGCTAAAAAATCTCACAAAAAGCAGATGTATTGGCCGGGAGAAACCTGCATCCTGGAACAAATCATTACTCCCAGCGCCCCGGTTGTGCCTGGAACTGACCATGCGCTAAACTTGCTGATACTGGATTTTCACACGGCGCTACCAGATTTACATTTGGCAACAACTGGTTTGATTGACGCGCCTGATGGTAGTATTGCTCATGGGGTTGCGAGTACCTCAGTACATCCTATACAAACAGGGGATGTGCCGATCGCTCATCCAGATATCGAACCACTTCCTTATATTTATAATGATTTTGGCAATTCGGATTTTTGTCCGGCAGATCCGTTTAACCCAACCGATCCTAATCTGTTTCCTGTAGACCCTGGCGTACCGGGTGTACCGATTAATCCCAATCCTGGGGCGGGGGTGGGGGTATAATAACTTTTCCTGTCGATCCTAGCAATCCGCCGCCGATCGTACTACCTGTAGATCCGC
>CASBRD010000403.1 GCA_949128025.1 Oscillatoriales cyanobacterium PMM_0008
GAACTGGGGAACTGTTGACATCGAAGGCGGAACAAAGGATGCGTATGGCCCGATCGCAATCCGAGACATCAATTACGCAGCTGACTTTGACTTCCGAGGTGGAAATCATTTGAATATTGATACCCGCACTGGATAGAGTGGCAAACATTTGCGCTGCAACGCCGGGACGCCCGATCATACCCGCACCGGCGATACTGACTTTGGCAATTTGCCCATCTACAATTACTTCGGCTTCGTCTAGTTTTGGGCTGTTACCACGGAGGACAGGCGCGATCGCAGATGTTACAGCTTCCGCTTTTTTGAGGACGCCTTTGCTTACAGTAAAGGCAATATCATTGGTATTGCTTTCGTGAATTGACTGAATAATCAAGTCAACATCCAATTTTTGAGAGGCAATTTCCCCAAACAACCGCGCTGCGACTCCCGGACGATCGGGCACCCGCAGCAGCGCCACCTTAGCTTGATCTGTATCAAATTCCACCGCATCTACCGGGCGGACGAGTTCCAAATCTGACAAAGCTCGCTTTTGGCTTATTTGCGAGACTACCCAGGTGCCGGGATCGTCACTCCAGCTGGAACGTACCACTAAAGGCACGCCATAGTTGCGGGCAATTTCCACCGATCGCGGATGCAGCACTTTAGCGCCCAAACTGGCTAATTCCAGCATTTCGTCGCAGGTGATTTCCGACATTAGCTGGGCATCTGGGACAATGCGGGGGTCTGCCGTGAAAATGCCCGGTACATCCGTGTAAATTTCGCAACAGCTAGCGCCTAAAGCTGCCGCCAAGGCTACCGCTGAAGTGTCGGAACCGCCGCGACCCAGGGTAGTAATTTCCAATTCCTCAGTACTGGAGATGCCTTGGAATCCAGCTACCACAACTACTTTGCCTTGTTTGAGGTGGCGATCGATGCGATCGGTCTCAATTCGCAAGATGCGGGCGCGGCTGTGTTCCGCTTCCGTAACTATGCCAACTTGGGCACCAGTAAGAGAAATCGCCGGTTGCCCCAACTCCTGTAAAGCCATACTGAGGAGAGCGATCGATACTTGTTCGCCAGTAGAAAGTAGCATATCCATCTCGCGGCGACTTGGCGAGCTGGAGATTTCGTAGGCTAACTTAACTAAACCGTCGGTGGTTTTGCCCATCGCCGAAACCACCACCACCACAGAGTTGCCAGCTTGGGCTGTTTTCCTGACCCGCTGGGCTACTGCGGTAATGCGATCGACCGATCCGACTGAAGTGCCACCGTATTTTTGGACAATTAGTGCCATGATCTTTATTTCCTTGTCATTTGTCATTGGTCAAAAGTCAATTGCTAATGACCAATGACTGATGACTAATGACTAATAACAAATGACAAAATAGCAATGAACCTAACTTAACTTACCAGACTATACTGGGACGCATCAGTATAACTTCTATTTTGTCGATCGACGGCAAGCACTCGCCTAGTGCCAAAGTGCTGATAGGATGGGGTTCCTCGCGCCGAATAGCTAACAAGGAGGTTGGCAGATGGATCGTTTGCCCGAACCTGTAAAGGCAACTTTACTGGATGAAATTTTCCCCGATGGCGGAGAGATGGGTCAACTTATGCGATCGCACGACTGGTCCGCTACTCCCCTTGGGCCTGCGGACAAATGGCCGCAGAGTTTGCGGACATCTGTCAGCATTTGCTTGGCATCCCGCTTCCCCATACTCATCTGGTGGGGGCCAGAACTCATCAAAATCTACAACGATGCCTATCGCCCCATCCTTGGTGCCACAAAACACCCTCAAGCCTTGGGACAGCCAGGACGGGATTGCTGGCCGGAGATTTGGGATATTATCGGCCCGATGCTCTCAGGCGTCAGAGAAGAGGGTAAAGCTACCTGGTCTGACGATAGTATGCTGCCCCTCGATCGCAACGGTTTCCTAGAGGAATGCTACTTCACTTTTTCTTATAGTCCCATTCGGGATGAAACCGGCGCTGTCGGTGGTGTGTTCACCGCCGTCACGGAAACTACTCGCCGAGTGCTGGGAGAACGGCGTTTGCGGACATTGCGCGACCTAGCGGCAAACACCACCGAGGCAAAAACTGTTGAAGAAGCTTGTGCGATCGCAGCCAACACTTTACTTAATAACACCGCCGATATTCCCTTTGCCTTACTTTATTTGCTGGATGCAAATAGTTCCGGCGCTACTTTGGCCGCAACAACTAACTGTAAAGACTCTTTTTGCGAAAGCTTAGGTTTTGCCGCTACTATCGCAGTTAAATCCGATGAAGAAGATAAACCAATTGCGAAACTGCTCGCGCAGGTAGCAGAGACAAACAAAGCTCATTTATTGCATATTTCCGATTTAAAATTGCCAATTGAACCAGAAAAATTTCAATCTCAAATCTCAAATCTCAAATCTCAAATTCAATCAGTGCTGATATTACCAGTAGCACGATCCGGGAAAGACCGGCCAGCAGGAATACTGGTAGCCGGTATCAGTCCATTTTTAAGTCTTGATGAAGACTATCGGGGATTTTTCGAGCTAGTCGCCGGACAAGTTGCCACTGCCGCAGCCAACGCTCGTGCCTACGAACAAGAGCTACAGCGATCGTCCGCCCTGGCAGAATTATATCGAGCCAATTTGAAGATGGCGCGTATTCGCTCACAGGCGGCGCGGAGGGAGCGTGCTGCCCGCATAGAAGCCGAAGCGGCACATGAAAAACTATCTCACATTCTGGAAAGTATTGCCGACGGATTTGTGGCGTTCGATCGCGAATGGCGATACACCTATTTAAACAAGAAAGCAGCGGAATCGCTCCGCAAATCTCAGGAAGAAGTGCTTGGTAAGAGTATATGGGAAGTGTTTCCAGACGCGATCAGTGGCAAATATTATACCGAGCTTCATCGAGCTAGAGCCGAGCAAATTCCTGTACATTTTGAGTATTACTATCCACCCTTAGATAGTTGGTTTGAAAACGACGCCTATCCCACAGCCGACGGAATTTCGGTTTTTGGTCGCGACATCAGCGATCGCAAACGAGCCCAAGCCGAACGAGAACAAATGATCGAGCTTTTAGAAAGCGAGCAGGCGCTCTTAGAAGCGGTGTTGCAGCAGATGCCAGCCGCTGCGATCGTTGCCGAAGCTCCTTCAGGAAAGCTACTCCTTGGCAATAAATTGGTAGAAAAGATTTGGCGTCAGCCTTTCCTAGAAGCAGATACCATTGGGCAATACCGAATTTATCAGGGTTTCCACCTGGATGGGCAACCTTACGAAGCTGAAGAATGGCCTTTAGCCCGTTCTATTAGGAATGGTGAAGTAATAACGGAAGAGGAGATTAATTTTCAGCGCGGCGATGGCAGTTACGGGACGATGCGCGTCAGTTCTACCCCAATTTACAACTACAAAGGAGCGATCGTTGCCGGAGTGATGACTTTTTACGATATCACCTCTAGCAAACGAGCAAAAGAAGAACTCAGAGCAAGTGAGGAAAAATTCCGAACTCTCGTTAATTCCATGCAGGATATAGTCTTCACTTTGGATCGGGAACAACGCTTTACCGGCGTATTTGGTTCCTGGTTGGAAAAAACAGGCTTTCAGGCAGAATTCTTTTGGGGTAAAACGCCGCAGGAGATTTATGAATGGCAAAGTTCAGATTTGAGATTGCAGCAATCTCAAATCTCAAATCTGAAATTACCGGCGGCTATTCACGAAGCAGGTCACAAAAAAGCACTTTCCGGAGAAACTGTTGTTTATGAGTGGTCATTTCAAAGCGTTAACGGCACCGAATACTGTCAGACTTCCCTATCGCCGCTACGAGATGCCAACGGGGAGATTATCGGGGTTGTTGGAGTGGGGCGCGATATTACTCAACTGCATCGCGGCAAGGAAGTGCAGCGTTTTCTTGCTGAAGCTAGCAAAGTGCTGACGGCAACGCTTGATTATGAGACTACGCTCAAGAGTGTAGCGCGTCTAGCGGTGCCTTATTTGGCTGACTACTGCGTTATTTTCGTGTTGGAGGAGGAGGATAGGATTCGCCGGGTGGCAGTTGCCCACAGAGATGCGGCAAAAGAGGCTCTGCTCAAGGAACTGCAAGCGTACCCGCTCGACCTCAATTCGGAGGCTCCCGTGGCTCAGGTGCTGCGTAAGCGTCAGCCGTTGCTCGTTCGGGAGGTTTCTGAGTCCATCTGGGCGGCGATTAGCTCGGAGGTTAACCAGGATCGTATCCTGCGCGAACTCGATCCGAAATCGTTGGTGGTGGTGCCTCTTGTGGCGCGGGGAAGAATGCTGGGCGCGATCGCTTTTACTTATGCAGAATCCGGACGTCGCTATCAGCCCAGCGATCTAGCTTTGGCTGAAGATCTTGCCTACCGCGCTGCTTTAGCTTTCTCTCTAGCACAGCTCTACCGCAAGGCTCAAGAGGCGAATCGCATTAAGGATGAGTTTCTGGCAATTGTGTCTCACGAATTGCGGACGCCTTTGAATGCCATACTGGGTTGGGCGACTTTGCTGCGTACCCGCAAGTTTGATGAAGCAAGAACTGCCAGCGCTCTGGAAACGATCGAACGCAATGCGCGGATGCAAAGTCAGCTCATTGAAGATCTTCTGGATGTCTCGCGAATGCTGCGGGATAAACTCTCCCTGGATCTCCGACCCCTCGATCTCGTTACGGCGATCGAGGCAGCTACTGAAACTGTACGTCCAACAGCTCAGAACAAGAATATCGAACTGAAATTAATATTGTGCGATCGGGGTTGTTTAGTCTCCGCTGATTTCAATCGCTTGCAGCAAGTTGTGTGGAATTTGCTTTCCAATGCGATTAAGTTTACACCTCCTGGAGGACGGGTGGAGATTGGATTGTCAATTAATTTTGGATCTTCGATTGCCGATTTTGGATTGGAAAATACCCCATTGGAATCTAATAGTGTCGCATTAAAAAAACAACCTACTAATCCAAAATCACGATATGCCCAAATCAGCGTGAGCGATACTGGCAAAGGCATTAGTCCCAATTTTTTGCCTTATGTGTTCGATCGCTTCCGCCAAGCCGATAGCACGACCACAAGAGAACAAGGAGGACTCGGACTGGGATTGGCAATTGTGCGTCACTTGGTAGAACTGCACGGCGGTACTGTCTCTGTGGCTAGCGATGGAGAAGGAAAAGGCGCAACTTTCACAGTGAAATTGCCACTGCTTGAAGCGATTGAGGAGCGGCGATTGGGGATTGAGAACTCAAGAGTCCCCAGTCCCCAGTCCCCAGTCCCCAGTCCCCTCTCTGGTTTGCGAATACTTGTTGTTGATGACGAAGCTGATACGCGAGATTTCCTCACTACAGCACTCGAACAGTATGGGGCTAAGGTGATCGCTGCGGACTCGACGGAATCGGCGCTGGAGGCATTGCAGGAGTGGAAGGCAGATGTGCTGGTAAGCGATATCGGGATGCCCGGTGAGGACGGTTATGCTCTCATTGGCAAGGTGAGAGCCTTGGAGTCGGAGCGTGGGCGATCGCTTCCTGCTGTAGCGCTGACCGCGTATGCGATGGAAACAGACCGCAGCGCGGCTCTTTCTGCGGGTTTTCAGCGGCATTTGTCGAAGCCGATCGATCCTATTGAGTTGGTGAGTGCGATCGAGCAACTTGTGAAAACTAAAAGTTAGAATTTGTCATTGTTCATTAGTCATTGGTTAATGGAAAATACCAATAACTTTTAACTAATGACCAATCCCCAATACCAATCCCCAGGCCGAGTAAAATAGATATAGAAGAGTCTTTTTAGGAGATTTACCAGATGTTTGTCAGCGAAAGCAGTATTTATATTTCCCACGAAAACTATCTAAAGGGTGAAGAAATCAGTCCGATCAGGCACGAATATATTCGAGGAGAAGTTTTTGCAATGGCTGGTGGTACTCAAGCTCACAATACAATTGCGATTAATGTAGCTACTTTGCTGAGAAACCACGTTCGGGGAACAGGATGTCGAGCTTTTGTAGAAAATATAAAAGTATTGATAGATGCTGCTGATATATATTATTACCCCGACGTAACAGTAAGTTGTGATGAAAGAGATAGAAATTCGTCAGATTCTTTCATTCGCTATCCTTCCTTAGTTGTGGAAGTTTTATCGGATAAGACAGAAGCTTTCGACAGAGGCGATAAGTTTGCTGATTATCAACAAATAGAAACTTTGCAAGAGTATGTATTAATCAGTCAAAAACGTCAAAGAGTCGAGTGTTTTCGCCGCAATTCTGAGGGACGTTGGGAACTGTATACGTATCAAAAAGGGGAGGAAATTTATTTGGCTAGTGTTAATTTTAGTACTGCTATTTCGGCTTTGTATGAGGATGTGGCGGAATTGAGTTAAGATGGTAGCTGTGCCTGGTTGTAGGGACACGGCATCATAAATATGTCGGTGGATTTGGTATTGTCGTAATGCTGGACATTTTTGGGGAATAGATATAAAATTGTATAATTAGCTAATCAAGCCAAAGTAGCTTATGAATATAGCATTGACACCAGAGCAAGAAGAGTTTGTTAATAACCTGGTAGAAAGCGGTAAATACTTATCTGCTAGTGATGTTATTCGTGAAGGAATAAGGCTTTTGGAGGATCGCTATATTGTATACCAAGCGCGACTTGCTGAACTCCAAAAGGAAATCGATATTGGCATGGAACAGCTTGAGAGAGGAGAAAAAATTGATGGGAGAGAGTTGATCAAGCGGCTACATGAGAAAAACCGGCAAAGTGCCGAAGGTAAATTGGAATGAAAAACTATTATGTGTCGTCGCAAGCAGCTAGTGAAATCGCAGAAATCAACGATTACATTGCTTCTAAAGATCCTGCTGCTGCTGATCGATTCCTGAGAGCGCTTACACAAAAATTTGAGACTTTGGTAAATTTTCCAAATATGGGTCGCAGATGGGATAAACTATCTCCCCCATTACGGAGTTTCCCGATAGATAATTACTTGATTTTCTATCGTCCGATAGAAGACGGTATTGAAGTTGTGCGTGTAGTTAGTGGCTACCGTGACCTTGAGAATCTGTTTTCTGGCGAGTCAGATAGCTAAAGTGCTGTCTGAGTTAATATTTCCAAAAAGTCCTGCACGACTTGCTCTGGTTGTTCCCTGCATTGGGTAGCGTGGTAATGTTGAACGATCGCAATTCCGTGAGTTAGAAAAGTGCGATCGCGCTCTTCTAATTTTACCGCATCTTGCTCGAATAATTCACTATCAATTTCAAGAATACCCAATTTACCTTGGTGGAAGATGAGAAAGTGAGGTTCTTGGTTTTGTCTACCTTCGGTCGTTGTCAGTCGCGCTTTGGAGTTGGGGATAAAGAGGACGTTGGCCCGATCGAGTACTTCAGCTATTTTTACTTGTTCGGGGGAACGAAGAGGTAAGTCGTTCCAGTAATAGATTTGGTTTTCTGAGTTACATTGAATTTCTTGGTTATTTGCTTGTTCATCTGATTGTGTTTTATCTTCGGGTATTATTGTTTTATTTAAATCAGCTTGACAGGAATCTACTTCATTTAAGTTCGTCAATAATAATAGCCTCGCTCCACTTAGGTTAGCTCCACTGAGATTGGCTCCAGTTAGGTTTACTTCAATTGCTAGATTTCTCTGTACATTTAGTTTAGTTCGCCGTGAATATCGCTTTAGAACTGATTTAAGATTATCTTTTTTAACTTTCTCCCCTAATACCTTTGATAGTAGTTTCCAGAGTTTAGCGCCAGCATCTTTGATATAATCGGGTTCATAGTCGGAGCTTTTGGCAATTTCTATATATGACCGTCCTTCCCAGGATTGACGAAACACTAGCTCTTGGACTTTGTTGAGGCGTTCGTAGTCTAGGGCAGTTTCGACAATCTCTAGAGCTTCTTCAACGGTCATGTGTTAAACTCCTTTAGCAGTTACGTTTAAGGTTTATGTAGGGTATGTGGGAACCCATGAGATATGAGTTTTTTACCCAAAAATAAATTCTACCGCAGTTCTCAATAAAATATTACTTTTTTATTACTTTTTTATTACTTTTTATGACTGTTAAAACTAATACAGAGTTGCTATAGTGTTTCAAACAAGGAGAAATATGAATTTTTATGGAACCTGTAACACTGACAGCTGCTGCGATCGGAACTCTGGTTTTAATGAAAGCCTCCGAGAAGGCGGGTGAAAAGCTGGGAGATGAAGTCGTTAGGCGAGGTGTTAAGTTGCTATCGCTACTTAAGATCAAGTTGCCATGTACAGCAACCGCTATTGAACTATCTCAACAACAGCCATTAGATTATAGTAAAGCTGTTCTTGAGTTAGAAACTTTCACTCATAAAGAACCCGACATTGCTAAAGCAGTTGAGGAATTAGATGCAGTCGTAAAGGCAGACCCAAAACTTGCTGAAGCAGTCCAAGCTTTGGTAAATGCCCTTAAGTCTCAACCGCCGACTATTCAGACTTTTGGGAAGATAGCCGAGGAAATTAAAGAAATTAAAGCATTATTCCAAGGTACTTTTTTCGGGGGAATCCATATCACTTGAGTGGAGCCGCCCGATGACCGGGTAAAGCCAAAGCCGACTTTTGAAAGGTTTGTTGAAAATATTGCAAGTAACTATCGGTATTTGGAAAATCTACCTCCTTCGATAAAGGATCGGAAATGGAAAGTTTTGAAATCTGTTTCACCAGCAGAATTTGGAACTCTTGATCTAAAGGTTCTCAAGCTGGTTGTTAGTTATTGCTGCTACTTTACGAAAGGGGTTCCCACACCTTCAGCAGAATACAGAGCCAGTAGCCGAGAAGGTTATTATTCCTTGGCACTTCAGATGACTAATGAAGGCAAATTAAGGGGTAGTAATACTAAACTAAGCTCTATCATAAAAGACACCAAAATGGCTGCCAGAATAAAAACAATGGAGGAATAAACATGAGTGTAAATTTATCAGTAAATAGAAAATTAATTAGAGAGTATTTTGAATGCTTAAGCAAGGGCCAGACAACAGTAACTGAAGCATTCGGAAAACAAGTGATTTCAGATTTACTGGCACATTGGAAAGATGGTGGAGAGCCAAAACAAGGTATTTTGGCTTACATTATAATAGGAGTATTATTATTTTCACTTTTAATCAGTCCTTTTATTACTTTCTTGCTAGTTGTGGTAACTTTTGTTCTATTTCTAGCTAAAATAGAAAAGTCGCGCAGTATAATACTGCCAGTTGATGATAGACAAATTGACCAATGGTTGTTAGAAGACAAAAGAAAATTATTCGACAAAGCTCCTAATGAATTAGATGTAATCGTAGTCGGCGAGTCTGAGGATACACCGGAATTGCTTAATGTAGTAATGAATCAAAAACATCCTATAGAGCTTAGTAGTGGATTTACATTAACAGATGAAGAAAAAAAATCTTGGGGTATTTTGATCCGCGATCGAGATTATTTTGTTGAAAAAGGGTTAGATGGTAAAACTAGGTATAGTATTCATGTATTTCTGAATATTTTCTTATGTCGAAACTTTCTTACTTACTATAAGTGTTATTGGAATTTTCTCAGGGGAGAAGAAATTTTAGTTGAAACAGGTGAGTATTTATATGACACAATTGTTTCAATAAATACCCATGAGTCTTCATTATCAAGTTTAGCGAATGGCGAGGGGAAAAAATTGATCATGAAGAAAAAAGTTTTGCGGATTAGCACTACAGACGGAAAAGAAATTGAGTTCCCAGCCTTATCAGATATAAGAGTGAGTGATGAATCAAGTGATGGAAATAATAGTTTAACAGTTAAGGATGCAGCACATATTATTAGGGAAAGGATAAGAGAAAGACGTATTGATCTACAAATAGTTAAACCTTTTGATGCAGATGATTGAGAATCATTAAACTAAAACTGGATTAGAGTATGAGGTCGAAAGCAACACTCACTAAGTCTACGCTACGCGATCGGGCCATCAACACCCACTCCTACCTCAACAGATTAGAGAAAACAGGGAAAAGAGCGATCCCTCCATCAACCAAAGCTTGGAGGATTGTTTCAGAAAAGGGTAACACCCCATTTAAATTCATCAAAAGGGGTGTTTATTCCCTAGCCTTTTTCCTAGTTCAGATTATCCAACCAAACAGTTAAATCTGCTGGCGATGAAAAATCCAACAACGCCTCCGCCAAGTTCTCTAACTGACTAATTGATAAAGCGCGAATTCTTTCTTCCGTGCTAGGTGCGAGTTCTCCCACCCGCCGCCGAACTAGACGCAAAATCACTGATACTTCGCGTTGCAAACCTTGCTGCAAACCTCGCTGCAAACCTCGTTGCTCACCTTTTTCCACAATTTCCTGATAAAACAAAGATTCTTGCATATTATCCTCCCGAAATAGCTGACTAATCAGATTTGGTTTATGCAGTAAACCCGCCATTACTGCCGTACAAACTAATATTTCCCTTCGCTGTGCGGGGTCTTGAATTAATTCTACCTCTGCCGCTACTTGTGCTAACAATTCTCTGGGTGCATTACTGCGAGTTAGAGGTGCTAGCGGTAGCAAAGCGGGTTCGGCTAAAAAAGATGCGGGGTCTTCTTCCCATAACCGAATTACCCGATAGGGATGTACGGTGTTTCCTACTTGAAATCGGTCTAGGAAAACTAGGGGTGAGTCAATGCGTTGCAAGTAAATTACTACTTGTTCTATTCTACATCTATATTTTCCGTACAGGCGAACCCAGTAATTGAGCATCCGTTCGGGAATTGGTGGGTCTGAATAGGGTAATTTTTCAAACTCAAGGTGTAAGATTGTGTTACCGAACCGTAATAAAATTAAGAAATCTGCTCTAATTGGTTCGGCTGGTAATTCGGTTTTGAGGATTTCGACAGTGGTGAATTCATCATTGGGTAATAACCAGCGGACGAAACTGGCAGGATTTTGGGAGGCGATGTATTTGCAGGTGTTATCGTAGGCCAAGGTTTTGGTTTTTGGCGAGCGGTAGTTTATAGTTGTTTATATTATAGTGGCAGCAGATAAAATTGGGTAAAAACAGCGATAATACTACGTATTGCTGTCTCGATCGCTCTTTTCCCTCCCCATCAAACTAAGTTGCAGTTGATAGAGCGATCGGGCCATCAACACCCAC
>CASBRD010000404.1 GCA_949128025.1 Oscillatoriales cyanobacterium PMM_0008
CTATTTGAGCAGAGGGGCAGAGGGGCAGAGGGGCAGAGGCATAAAAATGTGATTTTTTGAACAAAAGCATCACAACTCCGAAAGAGCCGTTTTTGCGTAAGTCCTGCTTCCGTTAGCCCGACCCTGCTGACAGCCATAAAAATACTGGAAGTTAGCGCTGAGTCTAAGTATAAAAAACCAGAATTTTCTGTAAATTAAAATACTTTTTTGTTCAGCGCGACATATTAAAAACAAGAGCTTCAGGACTTAGAAATCGAATTCAAAGCCCAGCCTCGATCGAGAAATTATTGATTTCAAGCGGCTAATCCAAAATCTAAAATCCTTTCATCCAAAATCCAATGACCTCAGTAATATGGTTTTCCGACAAGTTAGGTTGAAAAGTTCGCGTTTAAACCCGTATCCTGAACGACTCCACTTCGAGCGAAGCCTTAGACGCTTAGAAGGTGATGTTTTGCGGATGGGAGCCTTGGTAGAACAATCGTTTCGCCTGTCCCATGAATCTTTGTTCGATCGCAGCCTAGCCGCAGCTGAAGAAATTCCCTTACTCGATAAACAGATCGATCGATTTTATCGCCAAATCGAGTTAGATAGCGCCTCTCTCATGACCCTGCAAGCTCCAGTCGCTAGAGATATGCGCCTTTTAAGCGCGTATATGCAACTCGTGCGAGATTTAGAGCGAATTGGGGATTACGCCAAAGATTTAGCAGAAATTGCGATTAAACTTTTTCCCTACCCGCCTCATCCTTGCTTGCTCGAAATGGCGGAGATGTCCCATCAAGCCCAAGCTATGCTAGCAATGAGTCTGGTAGCCCTAGCCGACCTGGATGCAGAAGCTGGACGACAGATTAAGCAGCAGGATGACGTTGTAGACACTGCCTACGAAACACTTTATCAGCGCTTAGCCAGCGCACGCGATGTCAAAGGAGTCATCGAACCGATTCTTTTAATGGTTTTAGTGATTCGTCACCTGGAACGAATGGCCGATCATGCCACTAATATAGGTCAAAGAGTCGCCTACATCGTCACCGGACACCGATCTTAAGAAGAGAGTGGTCAGTGGTCAGTGGTCAGTGGTCAGTGGTCAGTGGTCAGTGGTCAGTTGAAGAATAAGAAAGTTTACTCACTCCCTCACTCTCCTAAGTCCCTTCTTCGGTTAGCTTAACCTTACCATTACCTAAGTCTTACCAGTTCCTAAACTTACAATAGTACAGTTGGGTTTGAAGCTCTCGCTTTTGACCAGCTTATATCATGTCCGGTCAATTAGCCATAGTTAAATATTTGGTATGTTGTTGCGCTTTAGCGCTCTTTAAGATAGCGCTAAAGCGCAACAACATACCTGAAAAGTTTTATCATGGGCTATCGACCGGACATGATATTAATCTTGCTTACTTTCTAAAACCAAAGCTTTATATGAAGCTAAAACGTCGAGACTTCTTGTTGTTGCTCGGATCTGGTGCTGGCGCGGTAGCTGTGGGTACGTTCCTGGCAAACAGGAAAAAAATTGCTGGAATCGACTCGCTCTTCCAGCCGGTCAAAGGCCCCATGCCTCTGGAAATCGATGAAATTCCAGCCGCTCAAGTAGTGAAAAATTACAGTACTTACGAAGTGGTGGATGACCTCGTGCTGCCAGAAGGTTTCACTTATGACATCATTGGTGCCTGGAGTGATAAAGTAGGCGACTCTCGCTTTGGCTATAACAATGATTATTTGTCTTTCATAGAAACTGGCAAAGATGAAGGTTACCTGACAGTCAATTTTGAATACATCAGCCCCATATCTTGGCTGCAAGGCTATCCGAAGGTAATAAAGAAAGCTTTGCCGTTTGCTGAGGTACAGGCGGCGGTAAAAACTGCTGGTAAGGCTGGTATTAATGCTTTTGCTTTGCCGCCAGAAGATGAGGCGCTCAAAGCAAAAATACGAGAAATTTGCAAAGAAGCTTTGATAGATCAGGGAATAGGCGTCATTTCGATTCGCAAAAATCCTGATGGCAAGTGGGTAAGGACAAATTCGCCATCCGATCGCAGAATTACTGGTATTTCTGGATTAGAAGACGATCGCTATCTAAAAACAACTGGCCCAGCTACATTTGTATTTCGCAAAACTCAGGGCCAAGGTTATATCGATAAATTGGGCGATCGCATTATCGGCACTTTTGCCAACTGTGCCGGTGGGACAACTCCTTGGGGCACTGTCCTTAGCGGCGAAGAAAACTTCCAAATCCAAGTACCCGAACCAGTATATGCCGATGGCACCGCTTTCGACCCCAGCAAGCTAGCTTTTGCGATCGGCGAACAAGAGTTATCCGGACAAGGAAATGTACTGGGATTAGCTGGTAACAAATATGGCTGGATAGTAGAAGTAGACCCAGCCAACCCCAAGGATTACGGCACCAAACACTCTTGGCTGGGACGCTATCGTCACGAAGCTGTAGGCATTCGCGTTGTCGCAGGCAAACCCCTGGCATTTTATTCCGGGTGCGATCGCAAAGGCGGACACTTGTATAAATTTGTCAGCAAAGGCAACGTCAGCAATCCCCAAAACAAAGCCAATTCCCGTCTGCTGGCAGATGGGATGCTCTATGCCGCTGTCTTCAATCCCGACGGTACTGGGCGCTGGATTCCCCTCCAAGCCAGCACCCCAGTAAATCCCGTCCTGCCCAGCAACATCGAAGGTAAAGTACTCACCCTACCCAAGCGTCCAGACGGAGGCAACTTTAATGCAAAAACAAACGCAGAAGTCAATAGTTTTAAACAAAAATTTAAAACCCTGAACGACCTCTACATAGGGAATGCCCAAGAAAAACAAGGTGCCATTCTCATCGATGCCCACTTTGCCGCCAACGCAGCCGGTGCCACCCCCACAGCGCGTCCCGAAGACACGGAAGTCGCCAGCGATGGTTCCCTCTACATCACCTACACCTCCGGGTCGCCAGGGGGCGAGGGAGGCCCAGACAAGCGCATCTTCAAGGGGCCGAAAGGAGAAAGCCCTTGGGAATATGGCTGGATTATGCGGTTGAAGGAAGATAAAAACGACCCAGCTGCCATGACCTTTCGCTGGCAGATGCTGGCTATGGGGGGCGAACCTGCTGACGGCGGGGCTGGTTTTGCCAATCCCGACAACCTCCTGATCGATCGCAATAACAACGTCTGGATGGTTACCGATATGTCCTCAGCAGCACACAACGATCCGGGAGATCCGTTCAGACGCGGTTGCTTTGGCAACAACTCTATTTGGCATATCCCCACTTGGGGCCCTAACGCAGGCAACGCCTACCTGTTTGGCATGGGGCCAATGGATTGCGAAACCACCGGGCCATTTTTCACTCAAGACCAGCAAACCTTGTTTTTAGCAATACAACATCCAGGAGAAGTTAAAGGAATTCGTCAAAATGCAGCTTCCGAAACAAGGGAGTTTGAAATGAGAACAACTGACGGTCAGAAGTTCAAGCAAACTCGCACAGTTCCGATTGGTTCCAACTGGCCAGGAGGTGGAAAAAATGACCCGCCAAAACCAGCTGTTGTTGCCATTCGACGCCTAGACGCCAAACCAATTACCTAGTAAGTGATGGAGATTTTCAAATGGCAAATTGAATTTAATTTTTCAATTTGAAATCTGAAATCTCAAATTTGAAATTACCGTCGCCCCCTACCCCAAACCCTACTTTTATGCCGCTCTCTGCTCCTATTCCCCTCAACCTTACCAATCTCAAACAGCGGACATTCAGCTGCCACGATTTACTTCCACTACATTCTGATAGCTTATGGAAAATAGAGCGTGGAGTCGTGCGTACTTTGACTTGTAGCGAAGAAGGAAGATCGATCGTCCTGGGATTTTGGGGGCCAGGAGATGTGGTCGGTCAACCCCTATCTAGACTCGATCCATATCAGATAGAGTGCTTAACAAGTGCCGAAGTTAGTCTCTTACCTTCTAATCTTTGGTATCAAGTTATGGATGCCTGGATCTCGCACGCTCAAGAGAGCGAAGAACTGCTTAGCATCGTTCACAATAGACCTGTTAACGTTCGCTTGCTGCAACTTTTAAACTGGTTAGCCCGCAAATTCGGTCGTGAAGTAGAGGGAGGAAAATTGATCGAACTGCCATTAACCCATCAAGCTCTCTCGGAAGTCATCTGTACGACGCGAGTAACGGTGACGCGGTTGCTCAACCAGTTTGAACAAGAGGGCATCCTGAACCGACGGGGGCGTTTTTTGATTCTTGGCAGGCAAAAATAGCACAAGGAGACGATCGCAATTCCAGCGTCGTTGTAGAATATTCCACTAACTTTACCTACACATAGCTTGCCAAATCCGGTTGCGTGTAAAGATACAATAAGTTGATAAGGTATATGGAATACTCGGCGACCTGTTTGAGTCGATTTTGAGGCTTTTCCGTACAATAAAATTTGGTGTGAGGCAACAAAGATGTCGAAAACGCTTTGGAACGCTCTAAAACTCAGTCCCGCACTTCTGGGTGCAACAATTCTCGTAGCTAACTCAGCCCTAGCAGCAGAGGATTCAGTCCGATCGATCGGTCAAGACAAAACGCCTGCTGCGACAGAATTACCGGCATCCGGGCTGTCCCAGAACCAGCGAAGTCCAATCTCAAGCAACACCACTGACTTGGCCCAGGTTCCAATTACAGGGAACGGATCGTCTAGCAACGCTCAGCAAGACTCCAACAGCACTCTCGACCAGATTAATCAATACAACGATCAAAGCAGCGGTCTGGAGCAAGTAACTTCTGTTTCCCAATTGCGGGACGTACAGCCTACAGACTGGGCATTCCAAGCACTGCAATCTCTGGTTGAGCGTTACGGTTGTATAGAAGGTTATCCCGATCGCACTTATCGCGGCAATCGGGCCTTGACTCGCTACGAATTTGCCGCTGGTTTAAATTCTTGCTTAAACCGCATTCAAGAACTGATTGCCGCAGCAGGCGGCGGCGGAGTCACGACAGAGGACATAGAGAGACTCCGGCGCTTGCAAGAGGAATTTAGGGCTGAACTCAGCACTCTGCGGGGTATGGTAGATGCGCTGGAAGCACGCACGACGCGACTGGAAGCACAGCAATTCTCCACTACCACCAAACTTAGAGGAGACGTAATTTTCGCACTTGCTAGCGTGTTTGGTGACGAAAGGGCTGGTGGTGGGGAGTTGCAAGACAACGCCATCTTCGCCAATCGGGTACGTCTGAACTTGGATACCAGCTTTACCGGCAAAGACCGCTTGAGAACCCGTCTGCAAGCTCGAAATATTACCCAATTTAGCGGCAGCGTCACGGGTACGGGCATGACCCGCTTGGGTTTTGACGGCAATGACGACAACGATGTCGTCTTAAGTCGCTTGGAGTATACTTTCCCTCTAGGCTCCAAGACAAAAGTTTATTTGGAGGCGATCGGGGGTGAATACAATGACAATATGTATACTTTCAACCCTCTGTTTGAAACTTCAGGCCAAGGTTCTATTTCCCGATTTGGGCGCTTCAACCCCATCTACCGACAAGCTGGTGAAGGTACGGGAGTTACCTTGGAACACAACTTTAGTTCAAAGTTAGGTTTAACTTTGGGCTACCAGGTACCTAGAAATCAGGCCAATAATCCTTCTGACGGTTTTGGAGTCTTTGATGGTGGCTATTCTGCTCTGGCTCAGCTATCAATCCGCCCCAGTAAAGCTTTTAATGTGGGTCTGACTTACGTACACTCTTACTACAATCAACAAAACGGTGTCAGCGTTTCGGGAGGAACTGGCAGCAGCTTCGCAAATTCGCCGTTTGGTACTGTTGCTACTTCAGCCGATCACTTCGGTCTAGAAGCAAGCTTTCGACTCAGCTCTAAATTTACCATTTCCGGTTGGGGAGGTTATACAAAAGCGCACCGAGAAGATGGAGGGCCTGACGCTGATGCAACGATTATCAACTATGCCGTGACTCTGGGCTTGGCAGATTTTGGCCGCAAGGGCAACGTGCTTGGTTTTGTGGCAGGTCAGCCGCCTAGAGTGACAGATAACGATATTAGCGCTCGTGAAGATAGTGACACCTCTTATCATCTGGAAGCTTTCTATCGCATTAAAGTTAGCGACAATATCTCCATTACTCCTGGTGCGTTTGTGATTCTCAATCCAGAACACAACGATAACAACGACACCATCTACGTGGGAACGGTGCGGACGACCTTTAGCTTCTAAAGGACTGCCAAGAAATATACTATACTTCCCACGTCTGCTCTCCGGGCGAATTAGGTACGTTGTTGCGATGCCGCGCTCTTATCCCAGTTGTAATAAGTAGGTGGGCGTAAATAAACTGAACGTCCAGAAACCCGGTAACTCCTGCCAATACCTTCGCCAAAAACCTAAAATGCTTAATTTGTAGGTTGGGTTGAGGCACGAAACCCAACCTACAAAGAAATGACGAAGGTATTGTCCAAGAAACCGGGTTTCTTGGGCCGGCAATTTTACGTTTAATTATGCCCACCTACTTAAGAGCGCTAAAGCGCAACAACATACCCAGAAAGCAAGTAACTAGCAACTTGAGTTATTAGCCCTTCTTGTGGGCTAGGTAGGGACACGGCGTCAGAAATATTTTGAATCAGCCAATAATCTTAATGATGCCGTGCCCCTACTACTCAGAGAGTAAACCAGAAACCGGGTTTTTGGGATTACTGAATCGGCGATCTAGATAATCAATCCCCTAGACTTTTAGGTGGGTATCGCTCTATAATAAAAAATTGTGAGTTTTTTTTGAAAGTTTATGAATGCTGAAGCAATTATCCGGTCAATAGAAGGCGAACAACTAAAAAAAGATTTACCCCAAATCTATGTAGGCGACACCATCAAAGTCGGGGTAGTAATTCAGGAAGGCGGTAAGGAGCGGACACAGCCTTACGAAGGTGTCGTGATTGCCAAGCGCAATGGGGGGATTAACGAGACGATTACGGTGCGCCGCGTCTTCCAAGGCGTTGGTGTAGAGCGGGTGTTTTTAATCCACTCTCCCCGAATTTCCAGTATTAAGATAGTGCGTCGAGGCCAAGTTCGTCGTGCTAAACTTTACTACTTGCGCGATCGCGTAGGCAAGGCCACTCGTTTGAAGCAACGCTTCGATCGACCCCTGTCCTAGTTATCGCAACATTATGGGATTTGCTTGCGCGAACTCTCATAATGTTGTTATGATAGAAATCGCTCTGCTAAATAAGCGTGCGCTCTTAGTTCAGTTGGTAGAACGCAGGTCTCCAAAACCTGATGTCGGGGGTTCAAGTCCTCCAGGGCGCGTAGCAAACCCAGGTTTTCACAGAACCTGGGTTTTGGTTTTGGGCTTTTCGCTCGAATATTGTCTGCGATCGGAGTATCTGCCTTCAGGCTATAATAATGAATAAGAACAAACCGCCGCCAAACATTTGTTTGGGGGTGGTTTTGGTTCTGAGTGCCCAAGTAAATCGAATAAAACTTACGCATTCGTGAGCCGCACCCACTACATCTGTAGGGACAATTCATGAATTCCCCCTACATCTAGAGGTAAAAGCGCCCTCTTGCCTAAGTCTTATCGAAACCATTTGCGTCTATAATGGTATATTTGGGTGGTTAAAGAGCGATCGAAACTTGAAGTGGTGTCACAGAAAGTACCGTGATGTTCCGCTTCGTGTCAATTTTATGTGGCAAAAGTCATAAATAGAAAGAAGAAAGGGGGGATTAAGGAGCAGTGGCAAAAAAAGGCGAAGCAGAGACTGAACAAACAACAGCTGGATTTAGCCTCGTAAACTTTTTACAGGGAACCAAAGAAGAGCTGGATAAAGTGGTCTGGCCCAGCCGACAGCAGTTAATCAGCGAATCGGCTGCCGTCATTTTAATGGTGATTCTTTCTGCACTTCTGATCTATTTAGTAGATAACTTTTTTAGTTGGGCATCAACAAAGGTGTTCGGATGACTTTTGCAGCAGACGAACAACGCGATTGGAATCAGCGGGAAACATCGCTCTTGACAGAAAACTCGCAAGAAGAAAGCCAAGAAGGCTCCCGTTGGTATGCCGTTCAGGTTGCTTCTGGCTGTGAAAAGCGAGTGAAAACCAACCTGGAGCAGCGCATTCAAACCCTGGATGTGGCCGATCGAATTTTACAGGTAGAAATTCCTCAAACACCAGCTGTCAAGATTCGCAAAGATGGCAGCAGACACCAAAGCGACGAAAAAGTTTTCCCTGGCTACGTCCTTGTCCAGATGATCATGGACGATGAAAGTTGGCAGGTTGTCAAAAACACGCCAAATGTGATTAATTTTGTAGGGGCTGAACAAAAACGTCGCTACGGAAGAGGTAGGGGCCACGTCAAACCAGTGCCGCTGAGTAACGCAGAAGTAGAACGAATCTTTAAGCAAACTCGCGAGCAAGAGCCAGTCGTCAAAATCAATATGGCTGTGGGAGACAGAATCCTGGTACTTTTAGGACCCTTCAAAGACTTTGAAGGAGAAGTGATTGAAGTAAGTCCCGAACGTAGCAAACTCAAGGCATTGCTTTCCATCTTTGGGCGCGATACACCAGTGGAATTAGAGTTCAATCAGGTTCAAAAACAAAACTAAAGAATAAATGGCCAAAAAAGTTGTTGCGATTATTAAGTTGGCCTTGCCAGCAGGGAAGGCCAACCCAGCTCCTCCTGTAGGCCCAGCACTGGGTCAGCATGGGGTGAATATTATGGCGTTTGTCAAAGAGTACAACGCCAGAACGGCTGACCAAGTGGGAATGGTGGTTCCTGTAGAAATTTCTGTCTACGAGGATCGCAGTTTCACGTTTATTTTGAAAACCCCTCCTGCTTCGGTTCTAATCACTAAGGCAGCTGGAGTTGATAAAGGTTCAAACGAACCCAACCGCAAGAAAGTCGGGTCAATTTCGCGGGCGCAATTGAGAGAAATTGCTCAGACTAAAATGCCTGACCTCAATGCTAATGACATTGACGCCGCCATGAAGATTGTGGAAGGAACCGCCCGCAATATGGGTGTTGCAGTCACAGATTAGGGCATGGGCAATTTTAGATTTTAGATCTTATTTCAATCTAGAATCTGCAATTGAAAATTAGCCAAAAGGCAAGACGGTTGTTAACGCTATCGGGGGAGAAGCTAGGCTTCGCTAAGAACCCCAGGAGAGATAAAGAATGAAAAAAGAATCGCGCAGAATGCAAGATCTGCGTAAGAAAGTAGAAGTTCGGGCTTATCAGCCGTTAGACGCGCTAAATTTGTTAAAGGAAACGGCCAGTGCTAAGTTTCCTGAATCGGCAGAAGCCCACATCCGGCTGGGAATTGACCCAAAGTATGCGGATCAACAGTTGCGGACGACGGTGGTACTGCCCAAGGGAACTGGTCAGACGGTGCGGGTGGCGGTAATCGCTCGCGGTGAAAAAGTAACCGAAGCTAGTAATGCAGGTGCAGATTTGGTTGGCTCGGAGGAGCTAATCGACGAAATTCTCAAAGGCAGGATGGATTTTGATAAGCTGATTGCTACGCCGGATGTGATGCCGATGGTGGCAAAGCTGGGTAAACTGCTGGGGCCACGCGGTTTGATGCCCTCGCCGAAGGGTGGTACAGTAACAGCTGATGTGGCAGGGGCGATCGCAGAATTCAAAGCTGGTAAACTAGAGTTTCGGGCAGACCGTACCGGCATTGTTCACATTCTGTTTGGCAAGGCATCCTTCTCGACCCAGGATCTGTTGGTGAACCTGAAGGCATTGCAAGAAACGATCGATCGCAACCGTCCTTCTGGAGCCAAAGGCCGCTACTGGCGCACTGTATACGTATCGGCGACGATGGGGCCATCGATTGAGGTTGATATCAGCGGGCTGCGGGACTTGAAACTCAGCGAAGTGCAATAGACATCTCCTTTCAAAGAATGTAGAGACGTTGTATGCAACGTCTCTACAAGGGTTCAAGGGTTAGCACCTTTAATTTCTGGAGATGTCTAATGAAACTAGGGGCTAGGGGAGGAAGATAGCTTTCTTCCTTGTCCTTGTCCGCAGTACATCAAACTAAATAGGCAAAGCCAAAGAAAGCAGGAGCTAATAGCTTAATTTCCTGCCGAGGTTGACACCAAAGAAAGCATTGTTGCCTGCGACCCATTTATGTGGGATTGGCAGGCAACAATGCGATCGAGTCACCCCCGCTCAAAAGCTGGGGTTTTTAATTTGGTTTGGCCATGCCCCATGCCCCAATCAAAGTTTGCGATTCTGCACCCACTTTAAGGAGGTGAAACACTTATGGGTAGAACACGAGAAGAAAAAAATGCGATGATCGCCGAGCTTAAGCAAAGCTTAAGCGAGTCTCAGATGGCAGTGGTGATCGACTACAAAGGACTGTCCGTTGCTGATATCACCAATTTGCGGCGGCGGCTGCGTCCTACCGGCACCGTTTGCAAAGTGACCAAAAACACCCTGATGGGAATTGCCGTTGACGGTGACGCCAACTGGCAGGCAATGGAAGAATTCCTCAAGGGTTCTTCAGCCTTCCTGCTAGTTAAGGAAGACATCAGCGGTGCGATCAAGGCTTACCAAGAGTTCCAAAAAGCTACCAAGAAGAGTGAACTTCGCGGTGCTGTAATGGAAGGTCGCGCCTTGTCTCAAAATGATGTGAAGGCTCTGGCAGACCTCCCATCCAAGGAACAGCTGATGGCTCAGATTGCTGGCGCTCTCAATGCTGTGACTGCCAAAATTGCGATCGCCATCAACGAAGTTCCTGCTTCTCTGGCTCGTGGCCTTCAGGCTGTGGCCGATAAGGACAAAGAAAAAAATGGTGTCGCCGAAAGCGAAGCCGCTTAGCTGGATTTTGGATTTTAGATTTTAGATTTTGGATTGCTCCTCAATTTAAAATCTCATTTCCCTCAATTAACTGTAAAAAATTCTCAGGAGTTTATCAATGACTGCTACTACCGATCAAATTGTCGAACAACTGAAATCTTTGACTTTGCTGGAAGCAGCCGAGCTTGTTAAGCAAATTGAAGAAACCTTCGGCGTCAGTGCTGCTGCTCCTGCTGGCGGCATGATGATGATGCCTGCTGCTGCTGGTGCTGCTGCGGAACCAGTAGAAGAACAAACGGAATTTACCGCTATTCTGGAAGAAGTCCCTGCCGATAAGAAGATTGGCATTCTTAAGGTGGTACGGACTATCACAGGTCTGGGTCTGAAGGAAGCTAAAGATTTGGTGGAATCTACGCCTAAGCCGATTAAGGAAGGCGTTAAGAAGGAAGAAGCTGAGGACATCAAAAAGCAGATCGAAGAAGCAGGCGGTAAGGTTACTGTTAAGTAAGTAGGCAGGCATAATTAAACATAAAACTGCCGCGCCCTTAGAAACCGGGTTTCTCCTAGAAACCCGGTTTCTGGGTGTTCAGTTTATTTAGAGGCAACTATTTAAGATCGAGTAAACCGCTATCTTTGAGTTTCGGATTAAAACGAATTTCTTCTTGCACGCCACGAGATTTTAGCACTGCTAAAATCTCCGCTTCTACTCGTCGAGCCACATTTTTTAGAACTTTTGCTTGCGCTACTTCATCCCAAGATACTTTCTCATAATTCGCCTTTTCCTCATCTGTCATCAGCGGTTTGACATCAATGGATTCCGTCCATTTTTCCTTATCTTCGCCGTTCCCAGACGGGGTAACACCATTTTCGGCAATCCAAGCATTCATGGTATTTTCTAGGATTGTTCGGCTAGGCTTTTCAATAGTTTGGACTTTCAGCCAGTGACAATTTTGTGGTTGACGGACAATGTGCTGTTTAAGGCTAAGATAAACATCGCGAGAATAGCCGACAAATTGCAGCACTTTCTCTCTGTCTAAAATTGCGTATACCCCAATTTTAGTTTCCAAACTTTCAGGTAATTTGCCAGCTTTATCCAAATAGGGAATATCTTCTAAGCTGGCGAGAGAGGGAATATCTGTTTGAGTTGTCATTCGATTTGGGATTTTAGATTTTGGATTTGGGATTACTCCGTTCCCGCCACAAGATTATGTAGGGGCGAAGCATTGCGGAATTAACTTTTCGATTTTGAGTTAAGGTTAATCCCGCAATGCTTCGCCCTCCCACTATACATAGTCTTCCACCGGGAAGGGAGTAATCTTATTTTTTATCCGATTTTGCGATAAATGGCGCAGAGTCGGCTGGGTTTGAAAATCTTGGCTTTGAACATAAAGTTAGGCGGAACGTTGATAATGGCGTGTTCGGGAGATTCGTAATATGGCTCGAATTCTGCTGGCATTCCTTTGGGGGTGGTGGTACTGTAGGGTACTGGTTGAAATAATAATTCTGTGAATTCAACTTGTGTGGATTTTGCTTGTTCGGCGATTTGCTCTCGGAAGGCTTCAGCTTTTAGTAAAGTGAATAGGGTTTCTTTAGCTTCTGGTTCAAGAGTGAAGCTGCTATCAAAATTTTCGATGATTTTGAGAGACATTTGACCGATACCTAGTTGTTGACAAATTGCGCTTGATATGTACTTGGCTAAAAAATCCCCACTTTTGTTGGTGGGTAGGACTGAATTATTGAAAAATTGCCACTTTTATCAGCCTATTGGATTGCGTGACCTGTGTCAGCTAGCGGAGGAAGAGAGAAAAATTAAGAATTGTGAAG
>CASBRD010000405.1 GCA_949128025.1 Oscillatoriales cyanobacterium PMM_0008
CTAGAGGCGAGGGGCTAGGGACTAGGGGAAGAGAGGGCTAGGGGAAGAATGTATTAGCAAATACTGCTTCTATCTCTTGAGCTATAGACGCTCGAACGGGAGGTTTCCCACTCCAGATTGATTCGCTTTCTTTGGGAAATCGATAAATTTGGAAATATCAAGCACCTGTCGGGACTTCAAAGAGGAAAAACATGAAAAGTTCTAATTTATCCAAGATTGCTGGAGCTAGCGTCCTCGCTCTGAGTTTAACTATTCTTCCCTCCACTCTACCTGCTTCTGCACAAACTAACCCTAACCGTAACCCTAACGTCGATCGCTCAGGCCCTACCGTAGATACGACGCCTTTCCAAGAAACTAAAGATGACAATAATAATTGGGGCTGGCTGGGATTGATTGGTCTGATCGGTTTAGCCAATCTGTTCCGCAAAGAGCCTGAACGGGTGGTAAACCGCGATCGCGAAGATGTAATAGCTGGCCCTAGCCCCAGAATGTAGCTCTTAACAAGGGTGATTCGATTTTGGATGAGAGGATTATCCCCATGACTTTCAGTCGGGGGCTTGAGACCTTTTTGGTTTATGGATAATAGGTACGTTGTTGCGATGCCGCGCTCTTTTAGCGCGGCATCGCAACAACGTACCATAATACTTGGTGGTGGGTTTTTAGCTTGTAGGGGCGTTCGCTCCATCGTGCCGGAGGCATTAGCATTCGGGTGTGAAAATATATCGCTCTTACCCTAGATTTTGACACCCGTTTGCTGTTTCATGAAACGTCTCTACAGCCGATCGGGTTAGATACTCTGTCAATTATTTTTTATCTTATGCGATCGCTGTTATAGCGGTTCTCAAGTAAGTGAGGTACGTAGTTGGGCTTTAGCCCTCTTAATTTAGTGGTTATATAAGCTGTCAGTCATACCTCATCTACCTTATAAGGGCTATAGTCGTATTATGGAAATTGATTATATTGCCATTCTCTGATTTTTTAAAGCCAGTGAGGCGGGTTGGGAAGAATAGCGTAGAGTTCCCTTAATCTAGCTATGTCGTGCCCAAACCAATTATCAACCCATTCACGATAAGCTTGAATTGCCTCTAGCTCGATCGCACACTTCACGATCTGTATAATTAAGTGTGCCGCCATCATCCCGGACATAATGGCTTTCAGCACACCATGAGAAGAAGCCGGATCGAGTGTTGCAGCAGCATCCCCAACTATAAAATAACCGGAACCTGCACAAGCAGGCACGACACGCCACGTTACATCCGCCGCACTCGTCTTACCTTTGGGTTTAAGTCCATCGAATTCTTCGGGTATCCAGTTTTTTTCTATTGGTTGGTTGCCAAAAGGTAGTCGCGTCCATTGGTAAAGGTGGGGACGCACCCGTGCAGTCCAAGTCCACCCATCTTTGTCTGCAACTATTGCTGGCGCATCATCTCGGATGGAACAATCTCCTTCAACATAACCAAAATAGGCGATTAAACGGGGAGAATAAGTGTTAATTGGCAACTTTAAATGTCTGGCTAGCCAGTGTCCGCCGCCAGCAGCATCGATCACAAAAGACGATCGCAAATAACCATCAGAAGTTTCAATTCCGGCAATCCGATTTGCGCTTATAATTGGTTGCAAAGCGCGACATGGTTGGCGGACTTCGACGCCTAATGCGATCGCGCGATCGAGCAAAATAGCATCGAAATCCGCTCGCCATGCCTGAAAACCTCGCCATTGACCCGCTTCATCCCCACCAAAAGGCACAAATTGAGGTTCTCCCTGCCATTTAACCCAATTTCCTTCATGTCGCAGGAAGTCAGCAGAAAGCACTCGATCGGCCACACCTAACTGCTTGAGAAGCGGTTCTATTCCTGGGTGGAGGGTTTCTCCGGGCCGATCGCGCGGAAACGGTTTGCGATCGACAATAATGACGCGCAAACCCATCTGAGCTAACAAAATAGCCGCCGCCAAACCCGATGGGCCACTACCAATAATTATTGCATTTAGTGGTGGCGAGGCAGAGCCTCCCAACTCTCGTTCCCAGGCAGAGCCTGGGAACGAGAAATTGAGGCTCTGCCTCATCCGATCAGATGTTTTTAAGTTCCCATTTACCATTGCCTTTTTTAGACAAAATTTGGATTGGATCTACAAAAAGAATCACCATTTCCTTAATTTCCACAAAGACTCTTTGAGCTACATAGTTTTTGTTACCGGGACGATACACTTGAAACCGATAAACATCTCCATGCAGCATCTTATTAGTGCTAGATTGCGCTTCTTTTAGTTCAGCGTCATCAGCAGAGACTTTACGGAATGATAAGACACTCCATTTGGCTTTTTCGGTAGTGATTTGCCCGAATGCTTGGGTAGCGGGAACACCTGCTTTATAAAAATCTTCCTCCTTAACACCCAACGCTCGGTAAACTCGCGCCATTGCCAAAACTCGAAACTTGTATTTGCGAATGTCAACTTTACCAGTCAGTGCCAAAGAAAATTGATTTTGCAGGGCGTTTTTTACATAATCAACGTTATCGAAAGCCGCATACTCCACAAAATCCTGATTTGCTCTATTAACTATCCTTGGGCCAGTAACACCGTCCCAAGGAAGATTTCCCACTTGACCGATTTCTTCATCCGTCAAAGGGCTAATTGTCGGCCAATTTTCATTAGGCTCGAAAGTGCGTGCCGAATCGGGGGCAACAGCAGGCCAAAACGTGCTAAGAGCTGCACAAAGTTTGGAATCTTCAGGAAATGGACTACCCAAACCATAAGCTGCCAGGTGTTTTGTTCCATCGCCATTAATATCAAAACTCACATCCCAGCCAGGAGCAAAAACTCCCGCTGCTGCATCGGGAAGGTAGGAATTTCTGTTAGTTTCGGGAACTTCCAGAGGCATTTGGTAAACGGGTTTGTCTAATAAGAAAGAGACTACCGACGTTACAGTGGTATCTTCTTTGCGAAAAGGAGCATTTTTAATTTCAAGATTGGGAGGGAGACGCTCATCGGACAAGGTATTTGGTGTAATTCTCCAAGTACTTTTTTTGAGCGATCGCGGTACTGACTGCTGCCACCAATCCATCAATTCTCGCTGATCGGCATTCGGAAAGAAATCGGGTGCTGTTACTAGGGAATAAGCAGGCACGCGACGCGGTAAAACTACCGCTAATTCTGGACATATAGCTTCAATCCAGCCATCACCAGTAAAATCGATAAAATGCAGCGCATTGTAGTCACCTTTGGCAACAATTTCTGCTACATTTTCTTGTTCGTTTAGGTCAACTTGTTGACCGTTAGGCAAGATTTGAAAGCGTGCGTGGACGTATTCGGGGGCGTGACGCGCATCTCGATCGCTAGCTGGTATATAAAGGCTGGAAGATAGAGTCTGGTTGTAATCTTTAGGAACTTTAAATGTGAGTGGTTTACCTTTATATTGGGCTGCTTCAACTAAATGCGGATGTACAACTGGCAATAAAATTCCGGTGCCATAATCAGGATTATTTGACCATTCGGCTATGCCTTCTGTGAAGATAAATGGCGGATTGCTGATGTCTGGTTCTTGCCATCCCGTACCTTGCGGCCCAATTTCTAGATGGATGCGTCGCAGCTTTTCATTGATGTGATGAGCTTTTAAAATTACCTGCAAGTTAAGACCGCGTAGGCATTCTTTTCCATTGAAAAGTTTGTGCAAGGGAACCCAAAAATCGCGCTGCTTATCATCGCCGGGATTGGGATAAGTATAAGGATCTAAACGATTTAGCTCTTGCCTGACGTTATAGCGCATCGGGCCAAATCGGTCTTTGTTGCCTTTGATTTGTATTGCCAAATAGGCAGAGTAACGAGCTGGCAAAACTCGGAAGGCGTGAGGATTTCTTTCCACAAAAGGTAAGAATCCTCGACTGCGACCGTTATAAAGAGGCTCGACTGTTCCGACTCTGGCAACTCCAGTCCGGGAGTAGCACATTTCGGCGTGCTTTTGCAGGACTGTTTCTGGTGCTGGACGATACTCGGAGGCAAAAACTGCGATCGCCAGGTTAGCACGATTGGCACGCGCCCTCAACTCTAGCAAAGAGGGAGGCTGAATGCCATAAACGTAGTTCTCGACGGTATCGATTTCAGCTAAAGTCGGAAAAGCTCTTAACTCTTGACCATCGACCCCAGAGACGACGTTAGGTGAAGCTAAGGCGTGAAAGAGCAAGCTGCGCGCGGGATTGCGCGGTTCGATCGCCCTTTTGCCTTCCAAAGCGAAATCTTCAAAACCCTTGATCTCTCGCTTGATGTGCGGGAGTACCTTGGTGAGTTCAGTTTTGAGGTCGCTAGCTGTGATGTCGAGTCCGTGTTGCAAAAGCAAGTCTCGCCATCCGTGAACAGCAAGGCGCGAGCAGATTTTTTTAACTTCTTCGATTAGTGCCATTAGTTATCGGTAGATGCTTAATGGGTAATAAGTCATCATTTCGTTGGTTATGGGAAAGAGTTTACCAATTAGCTGGGATAATAAGTGCAAAATAAGCGAAATAAGTTGGCTCTTTGGGAGTTATTATGCTTTTGTTAATATAAAAATATTTTTATTGATTTTCTCCTCTGCCCCTCTGCCATAGCATAGTAAGCACGGAAGAGCCCTGTCCCCCCATAAAGAACCAGGGGCATATAGCCCCTGATTTCTTCGATTACCGACAGGAACGATATTTGATGTGATAAACCAAACCACGGTGAGCGAGGTCGAAGGAGTCAACAGTGGCCATCCCGGAACCACTGGCGGTCATCGCCGCATTCACCCGCATATTTACACTGTTGCCGCAGCTTGACCAAACATTAGCTACAGTCGCTAAGCTATCTCGAACGTTATAGTTAGTTTCGCCCCTAAAAGTCCGAGAAAAAATTGGGCCACGGTTACCGGCGAAAAAGTATTCTGCTCGTAAGTTCGCAGTGGTTCCAGGCGAAACATAGCCTCGATAATCAGCATCGTAGAGGGAAATTTGATAGCCTTGAGGTAATTTGATCGGAATACTCAAATTACAGCTTTTCCGTCTTTCTGCTGGGACATTTCCCAGGGCTGTAAACTTATCAAATAGAATGGTTAGCTCTTGACCGTCGGGGCTAACGCTCACACTGGCGGATAGATTGGGGCAACCGCTACCACCATAGCTTGCGCCTAAAATTTGAACTTTGCCATTAGCAAAGGCGGGGCTAATCAAAGTAGTAATTAATGTTGTCGCCGCCAGAAATCCTTTAATAAACTTCATGGATGTTCTCCTTAATGGATTAAGTTTTGTGTAAAATAACCCTGAATAATAAGCAAAATTTAGGCAAGGCTTTTTGAACTTTCCGAGCTAAATTATTCACTTTAAATGAAAAAGATTTATTTTTTGCTTGTACTTTCTAAGATTCATGCCTGTTAAACAAAGTTCCGGAAGGTTCGATGCCCAATGCGATCGGATAAAATAAGCTATACAGCGGCTTGCACCCGCATGAGGTACGACGAACTCAGATCCCTTATAGCGCGAAAGTAGGGACGGGCAAGATGCCCATCCCACAAGAATTTTATTAAATTGACTGTGAAATTTAGCTGCGGAGCCGCTTATTACCTTAACCAAGAAACGCCCGAATCTCGAAGTCTGTAGATAATATGTTTGGAACGCCAGTTAGGGAAGCAAACTGAGCGCCTGTACCAAAGCCTTCTGCATTTCCATTTTCGTTGTAGAATAAGTTGCCGGTTGCAAAGCTGTAAACAATTAGGCCGCTGCTTATTGCTGCTTCTTGGTCACTTGTGACGATCGCAAATTCCTCTGGGTTGCTAAAACCAATATCAGGAGTACTGGTAAGAACTGAAAACATCGTATTTTCCAACACGATTTTGTCTTCGCCAGAGTTGAAATCGGTGATGGTATCTACACCAAGCTCGGCAGTAAAAGGTGCGCCTGTGACATACAAGAATCGATCGGACCCAGAACCTCCAGTTAGGAGATCGTTACCAGCTTGACCGTAAATAATGTCATCGCCATTATCGCCAAAGAGTATATCCTCTCCATCCCCCCCATTTAGATAGTCAAAATCATTTCCTCCATAAAGACTGTCGTTGCCAGAGTCACCAAAAATATAGTCGCTACCATTACCCCCATCTAGATAGTCATCATTGTTGCCACCGAACAGAATGTCATCGCCATTATCACCAAAAAGATAGTCGTTACCATCGCCTCCATCTAGCCAGTCTCCATCGTTACCTCCAAAAACAGTGTCGTTAATTAAACTATCGATCGGCTCGTTAGTAGGTATGCCCAAGTTATCAGTCATGTTATTTGCCCTTTTTTGTAAACTTTCTCAGTAAAGTTACGTAGAATACCCTTATTAATTTAATATTAATGAAGTTTTTATAAAGTTACGGTAAAGTAATGATAAATAATCGATGAAGTTAGAGTAAATTTTATTTAAGAAACGCGATCGCCTAGTAAAGCCACGGTAAATATACGTAGTAAAATAACTAATTGCAATAAAACTTTATAAAAAGTTAGTCGAAAATACACACAGATGAAAAAGCTGGTAGCCAAGTGCTACCAGCCTTTTGGATGATGACAAGCTCCTCTGAGTACCAAATGCGTGGAGCCAGACGCATTGATGAGTTTTACAAGACCGATGTAGAGAATGGGTTAGCGTTGACCGAGCCAGCACCAATTCCAGCGATCGCATTTCGTCCCGTACCACCGACCACAGGGCCAGTGATATCATCCCACCAGTTATTAGTAGCATTGATCGCTCCGCTACCGCCGTGGTAGAAACCAGCATTCAAGTTACCGATCAAGTTATTGTTATTAACATTGACCGTACTGGCGATATTTGTTGCGTTTCGGATTGCTATCCCGTTGTAGGAATTGGTGACAACGTTGCTAATCACGTTCGCAGTCCCTAAAGCTGTAAAGCCATCCCGCAAGCGGATACCACCCCTGTCAGCACCACCACTGGTATTAGCGTTAGTGATATCGTTGTTATCGATCGTAGCATTGCCACCCGCCAGTTGAATTCCTTGTTCTCCAGTATTGCTGACCTTGTTGCTGTTAATTACGCTAGCAGCGTTGGTAACAGAATCAAGAGCAACACCAGGCCCAGTTAAATTAGCGATTTGGTTATCCGTAACCCGAAGCGTATCGAACCTGATTACTTGGACGCCGCTAGTGGTACTGCCAGCAGCAGTAGTGACATCGCGCATTAAGTTATCTATCACGCTCACCGACCCGGAAGAAGGTACGCCACTATCCATGTAGATGATGCCATTATTAAACGGGCCTTGGCCAGTAAAAGTATTTTGGCGAACGACAATATTGTTGCCGCTGCCGCCTGTGAGTACAATGCCGTTCGAGCCGTTCATTTGGATCGTCAACCCCTCAATAGCAACGTTAGTTAGGCCAGGGTTGATGATGAAAACGGGTTGACTTCCCGCAGATTGAACTACTGCTTGGGTAACCGACGAACTACTGCTGGGGCTAACACCAGCATTCGGCCCGCGCAAGGTTAATGGCTTGTCAATGAACACAGTACCCGGTTCATTATAGCTTCCGGCTTGTGCTATCAGAATATCGTTAGCGGTAGCCCCAGCAACAGCAGATGTGATGTTAGCGTAACCTTGCTGGAAGATTCCAGAAGCGTTATACCGCAGCACAGAACCAGGACCTGTACCCGTCAACGGATTGTTGTCCGCGATACTCACCGAGGCAGTGTCTGCCGAACCCACTTGGTAAGTAATATCTTCAGCTACCTTGACAATTACCGATTCAGTCGGTTCATTGTTGTTATCGGTTGAAGGAGTAACTGTAATAGGACCAGAGACAGACTGACCGGCAGCAATAGTAACGGTACCAGTCAAAGCGGCGTAGTCTGCGCCAGCGGTAGCCGTACCCGTAGTAGTGTACCGGATGGTGAGAGCTTGGTTGATATCGCCGCCAGTACGTGCGAATTGGAAGGTCCCGTTTCCTTCTGGACGACCGGGTTCCCCAGCGGTAGGATCGAGAGCAGCAACGAAAACTACTGGTTTGATCAGCGGTACGTCATTATCCAAAATGGTCAGAGTCGCCGTATTTTGAGGCCCAAGCGTGGCACCGCCGGTGGGGGTGGACAAGCTTAAATTGACAGTCTCGCTGGGTTCTACGATGGTGTCGTCAACAATAGGAATGGTAATAGTCTTAGATGTCGTATCTCCATCTGCCCAATTGACCACAATCGGGTTGTTGCTGTAGTCTCCTGGAGCAACAGCAGTACCATTCGCTAAGTTAACTGTAGTTGAAACCGCACCAGCACTGCCGCCAGTACGATTGAGCGTCACAGCTAATACAGGCGTGCCATTTTCGTTGACGACGTATTGCGGGTTACTAAATTGAATCATGCCGGGAGTGTCATTATCCAAAATAGTCAAGATCGCCATATTTTGCGCCCCAATTGTGGTACCGCCCGTGGGGTTTACCAAGGCTAAATTGACAGTCTCGTTACCCTCTACCAGAGTGTCGTCAACAATGGGAATAACGATCGTCTTGGGGGCATTATCGCCAGCGGCAAAATTAACCGTAATCGGGCTGTTAGTGTAATCACCAGGGGTAGTAGCAGTGCCATTGCCCTGGATAACTGTGGCACCAACTGCTTGTGTAGTATCGCCAATCCGAGTTACCGTTATTGCTGCCACAGGCGTGCCGTTTTCGTTGACACTGAAGACAGGTTGGCTAAACTGAAGACTGCTGTCATTGTCCACCACATTCAAAGTAGCCGTATTCTGCGTCCCAATCGTGGCACCGTTTGTGGGGTTAGTTAAGGTTAAATTGACAGTTTCTGTCGGTTCAATCAGAGTGTCGTCAACGATGGGAATGAAGACAGTCTTGGGCGCAGTGTCTCCATCAGCAAAATTGACGAGGATGGGGTTGCTGGTGTAGTCACCGGGAGATGTAGCAGTGCCATTGCTCAGGTTAACTGTACCCGATACTGCTCCGAAACTACCGCCAGTGCGAGTAACCGTCACAGCTGCCACAGGCATACCATTTTCGTTGACTGTGAAGACAGGGTTACTAAACTGAAGAGAGCCGATCGTTTCTTGTGTTCCCGTATATTTGAGTTGCTGAACTAGGTAGTCAGAACTATCGCTGATGTAACTCCCGGTGGAATCTGTATACCTGGGCTGGGTAGAGTTTGGGTTACTGTAGGCTTTGGAGGAAAATCTCAGTTCGTCAAAGCCTCCAAATACCTTAAACTTGAAATCTCCATTTGTTGCATCATCAGCGAGGAAAGTTATTCCATTAGAGGCGTTTTGGATAGAGGTTTGAGTGCCGCTGACAGTATTCTCATTAACCATCCGAACGCCTGTCACCCCCACCGCAACCCCATTGTTGAATGCCTGCAAGAAACCAACTTCCGTGCCTGGGCCTTCAGCACTTTTGGGCACGAATAAGCTCAGGTCAATGAAGGCATTCTGGATAGTTTGGTTAGGAGCCCATTTGTAGGTTAGTGACTCGGATGCTCCGGTATTGGGGTTATAGTTGATTTCCGCACGCACTTTGGTTGCAGCAGTCCACCAACCGTAATAAGAATTGGCGACCCCCATGCCGTATTCGTCGCCATAGCTCGTTGTGCTACCGTTGGCGAAATTTATATTGCTTTGGGCAGTTGGGGTAAGGTAGTCCGTTACTGTACCGTTTAAACTGGTTCCGAATATTTGCAAGCCTTGGTTCTGGGCTGCCGTAGTCCACTCGGCTTTAAAAGCGTTTATGCCCGTTGTGTCATTACTGTAAGCAAAGTTGCGACCCAGTGCGCCAGATAAGGGTATGGAAGCCATAATTTATCCTTTATTTATTTAGCGATCGAGAACATGAAAAGCACAAATTTAGATGCCTAACTACTTCTTCCTCGTCACTACGTTCTATCCGGGAAATTTATCTAAGATTTCTAACTTCAGTAATGCCAATCTATGCAGTTACTTAATTTTGTTAAAGTCAGTATATTTGGGTAGATTAGATTTTAATTAAGGAGGTTATTCCAATTTGTCTCTGCGAAATTAAGGATTGCCAGTTTAAATTGATGATAAAGTAACAAATTTATTCACAGAGATTAGCTAGTTTGTTATGTAGTAGCTATGTAAAATTACGGTACTTAATGAAAAATTTAAATTTTCACTTCAATAATACTGAAAAGGCTGGCAGGACTGAGCTAAGCTGTCGCGCATCTAAATTTTACTCGCTCGTCGGGCAAGATGCCCATCCCACAAGAATCCGATCGATCGAAGTTGACTGTAAAATTAGCGCTTTGTAGCTTTGTAGGTTGGGTTGAGGCACGAAACCCAACGCATTTGTTGGGTTTCGCTTCACTCAACCCAACCTACAAAGAAATGGCGAAGGTATTGTCCAAGAAACCCGGTTTCGCGTACCTACTCACCTGAAAAGCGCTGTAATCCAATACTGGGGCGAAGCATGAGGGCAGAAGATCTAGGGTTTTATAGCGGGAAAGCGATCGAATGAGGTACAGTGCTTTTTCTCCCACTCCCCCACTCCCCCACTCTCTATACTACAGGCTGTTCTCAGTAGCGAATGCGGGGGTCGATATAAGCATTGATGATGTCAATTAAAATGCTGGCTGTTACTACGATCGCAGCAAAAAACACCATAACGCCCTGAACGGTAGGATAATCCCGCTCAGAAATGGCCTGATACAGGCGATTTCCCAGTCCCGGCCAAGAAAATGTCACCTCTGTCAAAACTGCGCCGCCCAGCATTGAGGCAAAGGTCAGTCCCAAAATGGTAATCACTGGGATCAAGGCATTTTTCAAGGCGTGAGACCACAAAATCCGCCCTTCAGGAATGCCTCTGGCTTTGGCTGCTTCTACATAATCTGCTTGTAGGGTTTGCTTGAGGTTCACTCGCACTATGCGCTCGAAAATACCGCTGATCAGGATACCCAACGTCAGACTGGGAAGGGCGAGATAGTACAGGGATGTCAGCAGTTGGCTGAAGTTGCCGTTTAAGAGACTATCAATTGTGTACAAACCTGTGAAGGTGGGGGGAGCTATTTGGGTCACCGGAAAGCGCGTTCCCAAGGGGAACCAACCTAGCTGCACGGCAAAAATCAATTGTAGGATCATGCCAAACCAGAATAAGGGGATGGCATAGGTGATGATACCAAATAGGCGTCCGCCGACATCGAGAAATGTGTTGGGTCTTGAGGCAGAAATAGCGCCGACGGCTACTCCTACAATAATTGCGATCGCCATACTAAATGTCGCCAATTCCAATGTCGCCGGAAAGTGTAGTTGGATCACCTCCGAGACCTTTTGACCCTGACTGGTGAGAGAAGTCCCCAAGTCCAGATGCGCTAAGGCTCCCAGATAGCGTAAGTACTGCAACCACAAGGGGTCTGCTAACCCCAATCTTTGACGTAACTCTTCTTTGACGCTATCTGGTGCGCGACCGCCAAGCACAACATCCACGGGATCGCCTGGGGTGGCCCGTAGCAGCAGGAACACCAAAGTGACGATCGTCCACAGCATTAGGGGAGCTAGAAGCAGACGGGAAAAAATGTAATATTGTAGGGCTTTGGAACGGGACATTTTATTAGTTTTGAGTTATTAGCCTGCGAATTGATGATGTTGTTGGTAAATTGATGAGATTTTAATTCTACACAAAGCCACTGACTTCGCTTGAGGCCAGCCAGCGATTCAAATTGCAGTGTCATAGTAGTAGCACAGCGTCCGAGATATTTGGGTTACAGGAATAAGGTTAATTATGCCGTGCTACTACACAACCACTTAAGTGGACTGAATACTAATCTTCCAGTCCACTTAAGTGGACTTTCGCTATTAGCCCTGCACTTGAGTGCAGGGCGGGTGTGGGCGACACCACCGAGTTTACCAACAACATCATTGATTCGCAGGCGGGTTTTGGGGCTAGTTGAGAATGGTGAAATATCTTAATTATAACCTTTTGATATACTCCCTCAGTACAGGTGGCAAAGTGTAAAAATTTGCTTGTTGTTCTAACAAGGATCGCCGCGATAAAGATTGTAGCGCGTTTAGTAAATCTGAGGATGGAATTCTGCTATTTTCTAGCAATTTTGCCAGGTTAATTGCATCGCTTTCTTTAGCCAATAAGGAGAGAACTTGTTTTTCTATTTCGGATAAGCGATCGCACTGTTGCTGTAAAACATCTTTTAAATCTTCTGGTAAAAATATAGGCTCATTTTTTAATATATCGCTCACGCTACTTCCCAACTCTTCTATCAAAGTAGCTACACTCTTTAACCATAAGGGGTTTCCTTCATATCTGTCTATAACTGCATCCCAGTTTTCTTCTTCTGCTAAACCTTTATCTCTAAGAATTTCCTTTGCGGATGCGTTATCTAAACCCTTGAGAGTTAAGGTACGAATGGGGGTATGTTTAGATTTGAGTTGAGCAACTTCTCGCGGTTGTTCCCAACCTATTAGTAAAAAGCAACTGTGATGGGATAATTCTTCTATCTGTTTAAAGAGGGAACGATACTCTTCATATCCTTGTTTATAATAACCAGCCAACTGTCCGCTAATAAAGAGATTGTGAACGTCATCTAAAACTACTAAACACCGATGTTTTTGCAAATATTTGAATAGTGGTAAGCGTGTTCCGTTAGTTGCAGTTAAATCTAGCTTTTCTGAGTTTGAGAAAAACTGGATTAGGTTAGTTTGAAATTCAGTAATAGTGGGAGATGTTGCTAAATTGTACCAAATTACATATTCAAATTCATCTTTAATCTGCTTGACAAGTTGCACTGATAGTGATGTTTTGCCAATTCCACTCATGCCTAAGATGGTAACAAGGCGACAGTGTTCTTGGGTAATCGATTTGGCCAGGGTTTTGAGTTCGGGAGTGCGATCGTAAAAAGCACCCAATTCTGGCATTTCGCTTAAATCTTGATGCGATGTCTTAGTTTGTTTTGTGTTAGTTTTTTCTGGATTTGGTGGATGTGAGTTTGGTATATCTGGTGGGTGTCTACTTTCTCCACAAAAATTAATATTGCCAACTCGAACATGATCTTGTACAACATTTGAAAATAAGGAGACTTGCAATCTCTCCATTGTCGATCGAAAATTCGATTTACTAACTTTTTTCCCCAACTCCTTTGAAAGAATCTGCCATAATTCCATTCCTACTTCTCTAACACGATCTTCAGAACGATGAACCCCATTAGCAATTTCTTTATAGTCCTCATCATCCCACGTCCCCCGCAGAATCGTCTCTTGCAAATCATTAAGGTGCTTACCTGTTCTAGCAAATACGAGATCGTCTGCGAGTTTTAACACTTCCTTAAGGTTCATAGAGTTGGGTAGATGTCAAGGTTGGTGGTATTATACCCAACATTTCCCCACATTTCCCAATATTTCCCCACATTTCCCAATTTTCGAGCGGTCATCACCTGGAAAAGTCCCGATATTGACCAGATTTTTAGCAATTGGAAATAGAAAAGTTAATTGCTAGTCTGGATAGAAAGCAGTCAAAATCCTGGTGGTGGTGGCAGAACCATAAGGGTGTATGACGGGACTCAGATTGTCAGAAAAATGTTGTGCCGAGGTTCGGGCATCAATGGCACAGACAGCATTATTACAACTTTTAGCGGAGGAGCGGTATACAAAAGTACAGTTACTCATGCTCCAGACAAGCGGATAGCGCTAACGCACAGGTTAAGCAATCTGACTTGTCCTTTCCATTAACTCTGTTTGTTAACTGCTAATTATTGAGGAATGTTTCATGAAATTTAATTTTGTTGCTCCAGTTTTGCTAGCAACTCTTGCTTTTTCTGGTTTTGTAGCGCCTAAAGCGCAAGCGCAACGGGTAAGTTTTGTGTGCGATCAATCAGGTCCTGACCCCATTACTTGGGCAATACGAGACGGGAATCGGGCACCAGCTCCATTAATCATTTGGCGAAGCACCCTTGGCGACTGGGCTCCTCCAGAAAGATGTGAAGCAGTTACAAACACATTAAAGAGTCGAGTAGCTGCGAATGGAGGTACTATGCGCGGTTTAGCTTTTAACGCCGGGTTTGTCAATCGTCAAACGGTAGTTTGTTTCACCAGCTTTAGCCGACCCACTTGTAATAGGAACAATATTCTTTTCACCCTTAATGCACGAAACGCCCAAAACGTGGGTTCAGTTTTGGATAGGCTGGGAGGTGTAATTTCTTCTATTGGGCAGGGACGGCCTATTACTAATAGTGAAGGGACGGCAGTCAATGCAGAAGATGCACTTGGGTTCTGAATTTTTATAATCTGAAAACAGCGCTATTTCCGCTGGGCTGCAACAAACCTGGGGAATTGGGAATCTCCAGGTTTATCGCCAAATTTTAATCTCCATAACTCTCTCGAATCGACGTAAGTAATTGTGGGTTTATTGTCAAGCATCTTTGGTTTCGGGCAACTAATAGTTATAGCCTCTCTTTTGAGTGAATTGTCGCCCATCGCGACATCTCAGCCTATATCTAACACCAAGAGAGAATTTAGTCACCCTGCTAGTTTCCCAGTTCAATATATGTCGGGTCGCCCAGAAGCTGGTGTATCAGTGCCAGCGATTGCACAGCAAGTGACTGTGCGGATTTTAACTAATGAGGGGGCTGGGTCGGGTGCGATCGTTCAACGTCGAGGTCGAACCTATACTGTGCTGACTTGCGCTCATGTTGTGGATGGCATTAGTGACAATCGCTACACAATTTTGACAGCGGATGGTAACAGTCACTCCGCCCGTTGGTTGAGATCTATTGAGTTTGGAGATACGGATTTAGCTCTGGTGCAATTTACTAGCGATCGCTCTTATCGAGTAGTTGTAATGGGTGACTCAAATGCTCTATCTGTCGGCGATACTGTGTATGCTTCGGGATTCCCCAACTGGATATCTGTTAACTCGCGATTTCCTGTGGATACCCATAATTGGGGACTAAGAGCTTATAGATTAACGACTGGCAGGGTAGGAATGCTATCGGCCCGATCGCTGGAACGAGGATACAAACTCGGTTACACCAACGATGTTGAGAACGGAATGAGCGGCGGGCCTGTGCTAGATCGTAACGGTCGATTAATTGGGATTAATGGACGATTGAAATATGCCCTCGCCGATATTGGTGCGTATACATTTGCGGATGGCACTGTACCTTCTGAGGTACTTTTCCGACAGATGGAAGCGTTAAGTTGGGCTATTCCTATTGCCACATTTCAGCAAAAGGTTGGGCGATTTTAATCGCTAAAAATTAGGCTAACAAAAATAAGGAGTTTGTAGGTTATGTTAACCATCAACGATTTGTTTGACAACAATTATTATCTCAACATTAACCCGGACGTTGCAGCAGCAGTTGCTAGGGGCGAATTCGGCAGTAGTGGGTTGGAACATTTCATGGAGTACGGTCGATTTGAGCGCCGTAATCCCAGTGCGATGTTCGATACAAACTTTTATCTAGCACTGTACCCAGATGTAGAAGCCGCAGTCCAAGATGGTAGCATCACAGCGAGCGATCACTTTCTCCAGTACGGTCAAACTACAATCGAGAAACGAGACCCGATTCTAGAGTTCAACACTGAGGAATATCTCAACAAATACCCAGACATTAAAGATGCAGTTAACGGAGATGTACTAACAGGTTACGAACACTTCATCAAGTACGGTCAATACGAATACGGAAAAATCGGCGACTCAGAATTTAGGCGCGACCCCAGTTTTGACTTTCCTACAAAAACTTATTTGGATGCCAACGCGGATGTAAAAGAATTTTTGGACAAAAACCCATCTTTGTTATTCAGTCCTATTCAACACTACCGTCAATTTGGTATAAATGAGGAACGCCTCTTCTCTACCCGGCTTAACGATGATAATCTATTCCTTGCTACTAATCTGGGGGTTCTCAGCGCCACACCGATCGCAACAAATTCTGTTGCAACTACGGAAAACGTCGATATTTACAGCTTCAACCTGCCCAGCAGCAGCATAATTAGCCTGAAACGAGATACCAAAAATGTACTACAGCTGGGTCGGGATATTAACAACGATCGTGTAATCAACCAAGGAAATGAGATTTTGTATACTATCACACCCGATCGACCGGAGATTACAACCGAAGTGTTGCCAGCCGGAACCTACTTTGCGATCGCCGTTCGGTTAGACACTCCCAACTACAACCTTATCTTGTCTGCAACACCCGCCACACCGCCAGCTTTAAATGGTTTTGACCCTAATTTTGGGTTTGGCTTGGTGAATGCTAAAACGGCAATTGAGCGAACTATAGGCAAATCTATTTCTGCTGTTCCCCTTCTTACTAAAGCAGATGGAGATAATTTTGAGGATTTAAACCTCATCAATGTATCGGCAGCTTGGGCAGCGGGGTATACTGGCAAGGGTATTAGGGTAGCCGTTATCGATAATGGTGTTAACTCCAATCACTTTGATTTGAGGAGAAATATCTTGACTGATATCGGCAGGAACGAAGCCAATGACAATAATAAATTCATGCCAAACAACGCTTCTACGTCCGGGAATGACCCGACAAAGTTCGATCCCAGTCAGCATGGCACTCATATAGCTGGAACGATCGCAGCTGCAAGAAATGGATTTGGCACCACTGGGGTGGCTTATGACGCGCAGATTATACCTATAAAGGCTCAAGAAGATGGTAAGCCGGGATTGGATTTGTCTGGTCAAGCAGTTTCTAAAGCTCTTACTTATGCCGCCAATAACGGAGCTAAGGTTATTAACCTCAGCTTGAGTTATGCTCCTGGGACTTCAGAGAACGACGAGAATGCTATAACGAATGCAGTTAACTACGCAGTATCAAAAGGTGCTGTGGTGATAGCAACATCAGGAAATGATTCTGGAGAAAATACAAATTTTCCAGCATCATTGGCAGCAACTATCCCAGGCGTAATTGCTGTTGGGGCTGTAGACGACAAGATGCAGCAGGCTAAGATAAGCAACGGTTCCAAGTTGGACGACAATTTGAATGGTTCACTGAAGTTTATAGTAGCACCAGGGGTAGATGTTTTATCTACGACTGGTAATAGGCAGTATCAAGCCGCTACTGGTACTTCACAAGCGGCTCCTCATGTAGCGGGTGTTGCGGCTCTCGTTTGGCAGGCTGCTCGCGACCAGAATATTGATCTGAAGCCTCAAGATGTTGTGGATATCCTGACGGGAACAACCACCAAATCAGATCTTTTTCCACGATCCCTAATTGCTTAGTATCTCGCCCAGAAGCGATCGTCTGTTTGTCGATTTTGACTCTCCCGATACACACCTCTCACCGAAAGAGCGATCGCGTTATCATCAGTAGTATGACTAATCTAAATTAGACTACTTTGATAAGCGGTAAGTTTTGAGGAAAGTAACAAGGCGATCGCACCTTGATTCAAGATGTCCGCCTATGCCTACAGTTTTGCAAGATGGTCCCTATGGATTCATCTTTTTTAGTTCCGATCGGGGTGAACCACCTCACATTCATGTGAAGCGCGATCGGCAACTTGCTAAATATTGGCTCGCTCCAATCACTGTGGAGAAAAACCGAGGCTTTAAGGATCACGAGTTGAACCAGATTGCTAAACTGGTGGAAGAACATCGAACAGTGTTGCTGGATGCGTGGCATGACTACTTTGATACTTGAGACGGAACCAATCGCAAGCCAAGTCAGCGTCACTAATGACAAGCTGATTGTAGACCTGGCTGACGGTCGCAGCATTAGCGTTCCTCTGGTTTGGTATCCTCGTTTGATGCACGCTGATGCCGCAGAGCGACAAAAGTGGCAATTGCTGGGTGATGGCTATGCGATTGAATGGACTGATCTGGACGAGCATATTGGAATTGAAGGGTTGTTAGCAGGTCGGCGAAGTGGCGAAAGTCAGAGGTCGTTAGAGCGTTGGTTATCAACACGCAGCGGTCTAATGCGATGATTGTACGGAGTGCGATCGCCTACGGCACGCCCTTCCTTGTAAGTTGGATTGACTTCATGAAACCCAACATCTTTTTCCACTCACAATCTTATCCATTTCCACCATGACAATGTGATGATTGGATGGAGAGCGATCGCCCCACCAATCATAAAGTGCGATCGTCTATTCTCAATCATCTAAAAACATCAATTTATTAGTCAATTAGAATTATTAGGCAGATCAGGTCGGTATCGTAAACTTTGTAAACAATCGCACATCAAACTTACTACCTGTCAAAGAATTCACTAACCGTTCATCCAATGTTAGCAGCGGTGCTGTAACTTGTTCTGACAGTGCCACATAGCAGCCATCATAAGCTGTGATTCCCATAGTCTAAACCAATTTGAACAGCTTTGATCATTAAATCCTTCGTTGAAGTGACTTGAAATCGTAAAGCTTTTAAGTCACTTAGATCTGCCTGAACCTGTTCGGCAGTGTAGAGGTTAGCTCGAACATACTTCCAGAGAGCATTAGCACACTCAATATAAAACAAATCGGGAACGAAAAACTCAACCGCCCGATCGTCAAGACAATCGAATAGTTGATTAACTTTGGCAGTTAATGGATCGGCGATAAACTGCTTAATACAAATATTTGTATCCAGTACGCATCGTAGTGGAACCGTCATCTGTTGCGATCCTCTCGAATCAAAAGAGTGCTATCCGTTAATCCAAAATCGCTTGGGTTAACTCTGGGACGACTACGAATCCTTTGTAGGATTGCTGACATTGGTTTGCTCTCTTGCGTCTGATTTATCATTACCTTGTCGGACTCAAATGATTGCTTCAATAGATGAATTACTGCCTCATTGAAAGTAAAATTTTTTTCAGAGGCAAGACATTGAATACGACTGGACAATTCATCGGGCAGGTTTTCAATCTGAAGTGTAGTCATTGTCGTCTCAGAATCACTTGATTTATTATAGCACAGTTTAACTTAACCGTCTACCAATAATCTGTACACCATTAGAATTGATGGGAGAATAAACTATGTGGCAGGATGAAATTTTAGAAGAACTTCATCGAATTCGAGACGAACACGCAAAGTCTTTCAACTATGACATGAACGCGATATGTGAAGATTGGCGAAGAAAGCAAGCAGAAAGTGGTAGACAGAAACCGTATATATTGAAACCAGTATCTTAGGCTACCTCACTGCCAGATCCACCAAAAATCTAATTCTGGCTGCAAATATGGAAGTAACACGAGATTGGTGGGAATCTCGTCGAGGTAATTTTACGCTCTACATCTCACAAGCAGTCCTGAAAGAGGTAGCCTTGGGAGATGCAGAGATCGCGGCTCAACGCTTGGAGATACTTCGTGGCTTTCCACTACTAGAATTAAATCAGGCTGTAGAGGACTTAGCTGCACAATTTCTCACTCGCAGTAATCTCCCTCCCAAAGCGAATGTCGATGCCATTCACATTGCAGCCGCTACCGTTCATGGCTTGGATTACCTGTTAACGTGGAATTGTAAGCATATTGCCAACGCGCAGATTCAGGGAAAGCTTGCAGAGATCAGCCTTGACTTCGGATACGAGTTACCCATCCTTTGTACACCTTACGAATTGCTGGAAGGTTAGTATGTTGCAAGATGAAATAGTAGAAGAGATTCACCGAATTCGTGACGAATATGCAAAGTCGTTCAACTACGACTTAAACGCAATTTTTGCAGATTTGCGGAAGCAGCAAGCTGAAAGCGGAAGAGAAGTTGTGAAATTACCACCAAAACGCGGTCTAACAAGTCGTTGGAGCGAACGAAGCCAAAATAGTCGTTGATCGGGAAACCCAACATCTTTTTCCACTCACAATCTTATCCATTTCACCATGACAATGCGATGATTGGACGGGTAGCGACGCACTACCAAAAAAAGTGCGATCATCGCACCTCATACAAATACCAAGCGGTGCGATGATTGCACGGATGGCGTGAAGCGCAGCTATCCGGTAGGGAATTGCCCTCCAACAGATGAGACTCTACATCAAAGAAATTACCTCACAGCAAATTCAGTGAATTGTCGAACATAAGGCGATCGAAATCCCAAGACAATATCGGTTTTCGGTACACCCATTTCTGCTAATTGATTAGCAATTCCTTCCTCCGTAAAATCTCGCTGAATCCAAATTTTTTCATCTTGGATATCAATATGAATTGGACACCCATAAAGTCGTTCTTCATCTCGCCATCCCACATACAGCAACAAATAGCTATCTCGTTCCGTATCAAAAACAATGTGAGCCTGATTAGCCTCTGCTTCCGGTTGTTCGCTGGCGTGTTGCTCTATGACTTTTTTAACCAACTTGCGATAATCTAGTTTTTCCATAGTGCTATCTCCTGTTTCTGAACATGAAAAACCAGTAACTTAATTTGATATTGGTTAACCACTTCTTGCACAAATGAATCTGTAAAAAACTCTTGATAAATATCTGTAGGTATGGTCTTTGGAGGTTTTTGTGATGAAGCCTGACTTTAATAGCATGACTAAAATTGAGCTAAGAACTTACGTCATTGCTCACCCCAACGATAAGGCAGCGTTTCATGCCTTTGTTGACCGTTTTACCTCTGAAGCATCTCCACAGACTTTTGACATCCCGAAATCAAATGCTGAGGTTGAGGAAGTTGATATCTTAATTAGACAAAAGTTAGCACAACTGAAGACGAGCTAGGACTGAAGATAGGCAAAATGCGATCGCACAAAAGAAAGATCGATCGCACCCCATCACCATCTATCCCAAACTCAAAACTATTTATTTTTACTGATTTCCCACAAAGGCAATTGCTGAATTGGATCTAGCTGGACACCTTGCAATCCTTTTTTGGCAAAAGCATAATCTTTGCTTTGCCACAGGGGAATTAAGGGAACGTCTTTAGCTAGTAAGTCTTGAATTTCAACAAAAATTTGTTTGCGCTTTTGGGGGTTTTGTTCGGCGCGTTCTTGCTGAATCAATTTATTCATGCGATCGCTATAATAAAACGACCCCTGACTTTGACTCGCACCTTGTTCGCAACCAGTTGCTTCTGAACCTTTGGTACAACTCAACAAAGGCTGAATGTAGTTGTCTGGGTCTGTAAAATCGGGATACCAATCCAGCAAAGCACTTTGATAAATTCCCTTGCGAATGTTGGCAAAGAAAGTAGCCGATTCTACAGCTTGCGGTTGTATTTGCACTATTCCCCCTAGTTGCTGTTTCGCATATTCGCCGAACAAACTGGCAATCTGCTGTCGAATGGCTGAACCTGAAGAATACCAAACTTCTAATTTCAAGGGATTCTCTTTAGAAAATCCTGCCTTAGTCAGCAGTTCTTTAGCTTTGGTAATATTGCCATCGCCATAACCTTCTTCAAATACTGGCTTGGATACGTCAAAGGTTTTGGGAATCATGCTATAGGCTGGCTCTCCTTGATTTCTAAGCACGCGCTCGTTGATTAGTTTACGGTTGACTAGCGAAGCGATCGCTTGTCTCACTTCTGGTTTATCCAGAGGTTTCTGCTTCGTATTCAAAACCATATAATTCATCACATTACTTTGAGCTTCAATAACTTGCCAGCCGCCTGAACTCGCCCGATTTTGCAGACCGACAATCTGATCGGGATCGAAACTTTGATAGGCAATGTCTACCGCACCTGTAGTTACAGAATTATACAAATTAGCTGAACTGGTGAGAATCTCAAAGTCAATTCCCTGATTTGATGGTTTTTTACCCCAATACTTATCAAAAACGTCAAGGCGGATAGAGTTAGGACTAAACTGAACCAATTTGTAAGGGCCAGTTCCTACAAAGTTGGTAGGTGTGAATTTGCCAGTACCAATTTCATAAGCTTTGGGTGAGACAGCGCACAGACTCGCATAAGCTAAAAGTGATGGAAATGGAGCAAAGGCATTTTTGAGCTTAATTGTTAGTTCGTACTCTCCAGAAGCCTTGACAGATTCAACAAGATCTGAAAGCAGGGATGAGGGTTTGCCACCGTTTTTGATGAAACGATCGAGGGAAAATGCCATTGCTTCGCTGTTGAAGGGAGTACCGTCGTGGAAAACAACTCCCTGACGCAACGGGATGGTGTAAGTTAAACCATCAGGACTGATTTTGGGTAGTGCTGTGGCGAGTTGCGGTTCCAGTTGGTCTGTGCCTAGTTTGTAGGTATAGAGGCGATCGCCTAAGCTGTAGAGGACATTGCTAGCGGCTAGTTCGTAGGCGTCAGCAGGGTCAAGCGTCCGTGGTTTGAGGGTTGTACCTACCGTGAGGCGATCGCTGCTACCGCCGGTATTGGTAGAAGCATTTGGCGATCCAGTTGGACGCTTACCGCAGCTGATGACCAGAACAAAACAAAGACAGAACAGACCAAATAATTTTGCAAACGAACGAAATTGTTTAACAGATAAGGGAAACCAGTTCATTATTGTCATTTTTTCAGAGAAAGTGTCAGTCGTCAGCAGTCAGCAGACCTCTAGCAAGAAAACTTGGCGATCGCAAATCTTAAACCTGCGTAGGCAGGTTTTGTTTGTGTAGCCCCACCCTTCAGGGTGAGGCTCTTTCCGCTAGATTGAATAGTACAGCGGAAACGATTTAGCATCCTTTGGTTGTACGTGAACGCGCTGTTGCGGTTCCAGCTTCAACTCGTTAAACCGCTCTCTGGAGAGATGCGCCGTGACCACCTGACCATCATCTAATATTAATTCAGCCTGGACTTCCCAACCCAGGTTAATCAAGCGGCTGATTCTAGCAGGTACTGTATTTGCGTTTGCATCTCGTTGGATTATGATGTCGTGGGGGCGCAGAAAGATTTCTGGGTGGGTAGACTCAATCCCACTTTCTTGGAAAATTGGGGATGTACTGGATAGTACATTTACCGGGCCAATAAAACTCATCACAAAAGGTGTGGCTGGGTGGTCATAAATCTGCGCTGGCGTGCCTACCTGCTCGATTTTACCTTTATTGGTGACGACGATTTCATCGGCAACTTCCATAGCTTCTTCTTGGTCGTGGGTGACAAAAACTGTGGTGACGTGAACTTCGTCATGGAGGCGTCGCAACCAGGCGCGTAGGTCTTTACGCACTTTGGCATCTAGGGCCCCGAATGGTTCATCCAGCAGCAATACTTGAGGTTGAACTGCTAGGGCCCTGGCGAGGGCGACCCGTTGGCGTTGACCGCCGGATAGCTGGGATGGGTAGCGATCGCCTAAACTACCTAATTGAATCAGATCCAGCAGTTCTTGCACCCGCGTCTTGATCTGAGGCTTCGACACTTTGCGGATCTCTAGACCAAAGCCAATATTCTGGCGCACTGTCATGTGCTTGAACAAAGCATAGTGCTGGAACACAAACCCAATTTCGCGCTCTTGGACGTTAGTATAGGTGGCATCCTTGCCTGTAATCCAGATTCTGCCGCTATCTGGCTTTTCTAGACCTGCAATTAACCGCAGCAGAGTTGACTTACCAGATCCGGATGGCCCCAGTAGAGCGACCAGAGTGCCACTTTTTACTTCCAGGCTAACTTGGTCAACGGCTTTGAAAGTGCCGAACTGCTTAGATACATTCTCAACGACAATGCCCACAGAAAAGAACCTCACCAACGAGCCAATTCAACTGATATCTTAGCCGAACAAGCTGAGGGCATAATGGTAGTGGCTCAATTAAGAACCGCAACTGCCGCAATCGGGGCCGCCACAGTCTAAGCCAGACCCACAATCGACGCCGCTACAATCAATCGCAGGGGTGCAATGACTGCAATCGGGTAAGTGACAGCTAGGGAGATCGGAGGGGAAAATGCTGGCACAGTTTAAGTTTTCACCCGTGCATTGGCAACAGTCAAGGCCATCTACCAGACAATTCTCTTGGTTTTGGATATTGTTTCTTTTGCCTTTTTTCGGTTTCGCTTCATCTTCTGACTCAGAGTTTTCCATGCTGGCTTTGAGGATCTGATTGGCTTCTCGACAAGCATGAAATCGTTGCCGCGATGTTTCGATCGCGGCGGCTAAACCCTTTTGGGCTACCATGCGTTTGACATACTGGGAGCATGACTCCCCACCATACAGCAGGCGGTGAGCGCAGGAGAAGCCTTTGCGGGGAGAAATGAATTTTTGGTAGCCTGCGATCGAGGTACAAGCGATTTGGCGGATTCCAGAATCAAGCCAAGCAGTGTTCATTCAAGGGGAGGCGAAAGGGCTGAGGTTAGATACAAGTCAGGCAAAAGATATTCAGTAGAGTATCGAGATATTAAGGTGTGTTGCATTTCATTCACATCTATGCGAGTAAAGTAGGTCAAAGCAAAAGTCCGTGATACCATCTCAGCTTGTAGCTTGATGAGATTGGGAGAAAACCTTTGACGATACGGGTTGCTGTTGTTGGTTCAGGCCCAGCGGGTTCCTCAGCCGCTGAAACGCTCGCCAAAGCTGGAATTGAGACTTACCTGTTCGAGCGCAAGCTAGACAATGCCAAGCCCTGCGGCGGCGCAATCCCGCTGTGTATGGTGAGTGAGTTTGACCTGCCTCCACACATTATTGACCGGCAGGTGAGAAAAATGAAGATGATCTCACCTTCCAACGTTGAGGTCGATATCAACATAAACAAAGAAGACGAATATATTGGTATGTGCCGCCGCGAGGTGCTGGATGGCTTCATGCGCGATCGCGCTGCCAAGTTAGGTGCCAAGCTGATTAACGGCACAGTTTATAAACTGGATATTCCCACAAACAACACCGACCCCTATACCATCCACTATGCCGATCACTCGGATGGCAATGCGGAAGGGATAATGAAAACGCTGAAAGCTGATGTGGTGATTGGGGCAGATGGTGCAAATTCCCGGATTGCCAAAGCTATTGATGCTGGGGATTACAATTATGCGATCGCATTCCAAGAACGCATTCGCCTTCCCGATGACAAAATGGCTTACTATGAAGACCTCGCGGAAATGTACGTTGGCAACGATGTTTCCACCGACTTCTACGCCTGGGTTTTCCCGAAATACGACCACGTTGCCGTTGGCACCGGGACGATGAAGGTAAACAAAGCCGACATCAAAAATCTGCAAGCTGGTATCCGCAAACGTGCCGCCAAGAAACTGGCCGGTGGTGAGATTATTAAAGTAGAAGCTCATCCAATTCCAGAACATCCGCGCCCTCGCCGCGTTGTCGGTAGAGTTGCCCTAGTTGGAGATGCAGCGGGTACTGTTACCAAGTCTTCTGGGGAAGGAATTTACTTTGCGGCTAAGTCTGCCCGGATGTGCGCCGAAGCGATCGTAGAAACTTCCTCTGGCGGCACCAGAATTCCCACGGAAGCCGACCTCAAGCTCTATCTGAAGCGCTGGGATAAGAAATACGGCCTCACCTACAAGGTGCTGGACATCCTGCAAACCGTATTTTATCGTACTGATGCCACCCGCGAAGCTTTTGTGGAGATGTGCGCTGACAAAGATGTGCAGAAGCTTACCTTTGACAGCTATCTGTATAAAACCGTTGTCCCGGCAAATCCCTTAATTCAGATGAAGATTACCGCTAAGACGATTGGTAGTCTGCTACGAGGTAATGCTTTAGCTCCGTAGAAATACGTAGAATGAGGCTTTGAATTGCATAGATATTAGCCCCTGTCAACCGTAAAAATCGGTATATTAGGGGCTTTACTTTATCATTAAATACGTATAAATACGGCTGTTTTTTTAGATATTAATAATCTATGCTAATAATTTGAGATTAGATAAAATTCAGCTTTTTAGCTTAAACCAAAGCTTTCCAATTCAGTATTTTGCCTAAAAACACTAGCGAGAAACTAAGATGATCAAATTACATTTTTATCTCACAACCCTGGTTACTACTACCGCATTAGTTAGTTTCACCAGCGCCGCCCAAGCTATTAACTTCTCAGGCACATCTTCCGGGCAATGGGGAATGCCTGCCAATCCATCTGGGAGTACCGTACTCTCTAGTCAAAATGGCGAACTAAATAATCGTCTTTCTTGGGGGCGGACTGATAAGTGTGGCGGGGGATGTACTCCTTTCAACAACTACGTCCAATATGACGGTGTAAGCTTTAACGCTGGTGTAGGTAGCCTTTTCAATCTTGGTAATCTAACTTACCGCAATGGCTCTACGTGGGACGGTTTCAACGGCGACTTTCCTCTCAATATCGCTTTGTCTTTGACAAACCCTTTCAGCAGCACCAAGGCTTTTGACTTTTCATTTAACATCTTTAACACACCCAACAACACTGGCGACGCAGTTATAGATGGGGATAAGCTGCGTTTTTCTACTGCTGGCATATCCAGCCAGCAGTTTAATTACGATGGAGTCGATTACACCCTTGAGCTAACTGGCTTCTCTTCCGATGGCGGTCAAACTATCATGAGCGAGTTCAACTCCCCAGAAGCGAGTATTGCCAACGCATCTTTGTACGGCAAACTTACGGCTGTTGTTCAAGCGCCGCCGCAGAAGACGATTCCCGAACCTGCTGCTGTGGCTGGTTTATCGCTATTGGGAATTTACTTCGCCACCCGTCGTCGTAGCCGAAACATCTAATCGATGAAGCAGAAAATCTTGCATAGGGATAAGCTGCTCCGCATTTACCCTTCTTCCCCTAGTCCCTAGCCCCTAGCCCCTAGCCCCTAGCTATAATAGCGGTTTTCAGTTGCATGAAGTACACCTCAGAAACCGGGTTTCTCCAAGAAACCCGGTTTCTTTATACCTCACTCACCTGACAAGGGCTGTATTGCTAACTTTTTATTTTTATGCAGCGAAGAATTTCGGCTGTTGTGGAAAGTTTTTTATAAAGATTTCATGAAGCTTCAATAAAGAATTAATGAAGAGGAATAGCTCAGGCTGTTGTCAAAAGGAAGATTTATAAAGAATCGATGAAGATTAAATAAAGATTCGGTAAATACGTAGATGGAAGCTTGGCAAGTCTACGTGAATCTACTAGCTTTGAGAAGTTAGTCCTATTAAGTAAGAAGATTATGAAATTTAATTTAGAAGGTACAGTTAAGGTATCTAAATTTTTTCTGGCGATCGCACTATTGGTGGGTTTCCAAAATCAAGCTCAAGCTGCAACTTTCGCAGGCAGTACTTCTGCTCAATGGGGAACCCCTCTTACTCCCAGTCCCACATCAGTTATTTCAATCACCAGCCATAACGGCAATACGAATAACCGCCTAACTTGGGGTGAAACAGATCCGAATAAATTTACCAACTACGTCCAGTTCGACGGGACAACGTTTAGCGCTGGCGTCAACAGCCTCTTTAATCTTGGCACTCTCTCTTACCGCAACGGCAGTACATACACTTACTCCAATTTTGATGGTGATTTTCCGCTGCAAATAGCTTTATCTCTCACCCTTCCATTTGCAAGCGGCGAGAGTTTTAACTTTTTATTCAATATCCTGAATACACCGAATACGAGTGGCAATCCCGTTCTGGATGGTGACAGGTTGCGTTTTTCCACCGCCGGACTATCCAGTCAGAAGTTTAATTACCAAGAAAATGATTACACACTTCAACTGATGGGCTTCTCTACCAATGGCGGTAAAACCATTGCTAAGGAGTTCAACTCACCAGAAGGAAGCGTTGCGATCGCCTCTTTGTACGGTAAGATTATTTCCGATCCGAAATCCGTTACCGTACCTGAACCAGCGAGTTTCGCTGGTCTTTCACTGTTGGGGATTTACTTTGCCGGTCGTCGTCGTAAATAAAAGTGTCAAGAAGCTGTATCTGCCGTTATTTGCTCGCGACTGGGTAACTCCAGGCAATAGCCAGCACCGTATACAGTCTTGATATAGCGCGGGTGGCGAGGGTCAGGTTCCATTTTGGTTCTCAAATGTCGGATGTGTACGCGAATAGTTTCAATATCATCATCTGGGTCATAGCCCCAGACCTCTTTGAGAATTTCGCTAGGAGAGACCGTCTGACCGTGGCGCTGGAGTAAGCAGTGGAGTAGCTCAAATTCCAGATGAGTTAGTTTGATAGTCTGAGCCAACCAAATAGCTTCAAACCGTTCTGGAACGAGGGTAAGAGGGCCGTAGTTAAGGATTTCGGCGTGTTTGGCAGCTTGGGGGATGCGATCGGTGCGTCGCAGTAACGCCCGCACCCTGGCGAGCATTTCTTCGATTTCAAACGGCTTGGTCATGTAATCATCGGCACCAGCATTTAAGCCTTGTACCTTATCTTCGGTTTGACCTAAAGCCGTCAACATTAATACTGGGATATCTGCGGTACGCTCATCCCGACGCAGGCGCTGACAAACGGTAAATCCATCCACCTTGGGGAGCATCAAGTCTAGCATTATCAAGTCTGGCTGTATTTGTAGGGCCAGCGCCTGACCCTTAATGCCATCTTCTGCTTGGCTGACATCGTAGCCAGCCATTTCCAGATTGACGGCGACTAATTCTGAGATAGCGGGGTCATCGTCGATGACGAGTATCCGAGGCATCATCTTTCTTCCTCCCTGGAGACTCCCGCCATAGCTGTCCTGAGCTTGGCGGTGAGAGGAAAGGGAGGCCGTGGTCTAGTTTGCATAAAGATTGTTAAAATGACGTGAAAAACCCGTTTCGCCTCGGAAGTGGGAACTTTCTGGCATACCTGCTGGCATCACAGGTCTTAGGCTACCGATACTGTGACCCGCCTCGGTGGGGCGTTTAATTGGGGATTACTCCCCCTCCCATTTCTGGGGTGATGTTCGCCTTGACAATGTTAGTGGTCGGTACTATCCCAGCAGCACTGGCTTAACCCTTTAAACCTTTTTAACCACTTGGTTCTAGAAGCTCAGACTGGCGTCGCATCCGTAGGTAGGAACTCGAACTCTTGCCACTAACGTAGGTATTGCTACCTAAGTCTGGTCAACTAGGGCTGTTTTTCAAGCCCCCACGCTTAATCGGTACTCCTTTTCACGTGGTGGGTTGTTGACTATATAGCTTTGACTAACGGGTTTTTTTAAGGTTCTTATAGAACCTGTTACGGCATCCAAAGATTCCTGTACAGATTATAAGCAAGGATTCTAAATTCTTTCTAAAGAAAGTGGATCTTTAGGGAAGATTTACGGCTATCCGAGGATAGAGGCTTGCGATCGCAGGTTTTTGGCTTCCTATCTCCCTAACGCCCCAGAGATCTGGTTAGCGACTGGTTAAAATTGTTTAAAATTGTGTAGATCTGCGTTGATATGCCAAATTATGCCTATAGTCCACCTTGGCAAACCAGAAACGGTCTGGCGATGACCCTTTACACTGCTCTGTTGGGCGGTCGTGAGTGGGAAAGTACCATTATTGAGCCAGAGCCCTCTTACCAAGAGACAATCTTTGCAGGCGCTCAAGACGTGCCCATTTTTGGCCTTGTGGCGATTCCTGAGAAACCTTGCGGTACGATTGTTGGTACTTACGGCATTACAGGGTCTTGTGCGATTCGTTTAACCTAAAGTAAGCTGAAAAGCTCACGGGACGGTTAGCCCAGTTGATGAGACTGGTGATAACTGATTACATACGTAGGTGCAACACCTACCCCGCAGATGCAGCGGTGAAAGCATAGCCCCTAGTTTATTGGGCAGCAACCAATAGATTAAAGCGGGGTTAAAAGGCAGAACTACTAGGAGCCGAACTCTGTAACTGTCGAGCAAGAGTCTATGCGTAGCGAAAGCAAAGATGTGTCTGAACCATCGTCATAATGAATGGTGTAACGGCTGAATCAGGGATAAACCCGTTGGAAAACACGGTCAAAAACTGGTTAACACCAAGCCAAAAGGCAAGGCTAGGGTATAGACGGTTAAGACACCGACCTATAAGCATTACCCAGAAACCCGGTGGAAAGCATCACGCTAAAGGTTCAAATGTGTGTAATCGGAACGAAGTAACCCTTTTAAATCTCTGGAAAGGTCGAATATTCCAGTAAGTAGCTAACGAATGATTTAAAGGGAAGGGATTGTATCAAAAGCGAATGCCCGGTTGTAATGACAGGGATATGCTGACAGATACACGGTAATTCCAAAGATGGAGAATTAAGTAGCAATGAATATGTCTAAAACACAGAGCAATCTGATGGTGGAATGGAAAGACCTTAACTGGCGAAAGCTAGAGCGGGTAACTTTCAAGTTGCAAAAAAGAATCTATCAAGCGAGTGAACGTGGCGATGTTAAAGCAGTTCGCAAACTTCAAAAGACCTTGATTAGGTCTTGGTCTGCAAAGTGTGTGGCGGTACGTCGGGTAACGCAAGATAACCAAGGGAAAAATACGGCTGGTGTGGATGGTGTGAAAA
>CASBRD010000406.1 GCA_949128025.1 Oscillatoriales cyanobacterium PMM_0008
CATCTGAATGAGTAACTTCTACAGTTGGAACTACACTATTATCCGAAGTGACGATATTTTCAGTTACAGTGTTAGTCGCATCTGAATGTGTAACTTCAGAAGTGGGAGTATTGACGCTATTATCTGAATGTGAAATTACCCCCGATATTCCCCCATTTCCATCAGAAATAATGTCAGATTTGACATAAGTAATCAACTCCTTACCTATCTCCGAAGTACGCCAATCCTTTCCAGGCGCAATAACTTCATCCAAATGCACCGCCTTCCCAGTAGCACCCCCGACATGGAAAATCATGTCATTATAATCGCGGTCTGTATTACCATCCATCCGCAAATCTTCTAACGCGAAAGTATGACCATCGCCAGTCACATCTGCAATTTGTCCGATATGAAAAGCTTGATTCGGATTTGCTGTTACTAGAGAGAATAACGGACGCAAAGAACCACCCGCGTTGGGGTTATTAAATACCTGCTGTATTGTGCCGTTAGGAACAAGCATTACACCAAACTCATCCCCCGGACGCATTGAAAATGTTTTGTCCCCCAAGTAAGTTCCAGAGTTATTATTTCCATCACCAAAATTGCCACTAAATTTAGCTCCTTCAGTAGGGTCAGATATCGCTACATAACCCAACTCAGAGTGGCTTAAAGCTCGATGCGCGGCTTCTTCAATAAAGGCATGAGATCCTGGTTCAAAGTGTTCCATTCCCTTGAGGCTAAAGATGGCAAGTTCTCCTTTGTAACCGCCACCATCAAATAGGTAGTCTATGCTGACTTTCCCAGTCTCACCAACAGTAAATACACCAGAATTAAAAGTGGGTTTTTCTGAAACTAACTTGGCAATCTGGTCTAGATTCGGCTGAGTAATATGGACGGCTTCTTTACTGACAGCGGATTCAGTAGAATTATCTGTTGGATGTGCCGTATTATCTACCGGATGAACGCTATCATTAGCTACATTTGTGCTATCTTTGCTCTCAATTTTTGTGTCAATTACATGATGTGTATTAGTATCTTGAATTACCGATAATTCAGTGGAATGTTCTGTTGGATGTACTGTGCTATCTGTGGAACGATCGCTATCATTAGCTGTGTTTGTGATATGTTCACTTTGAATTTTTGGATCGATTACATGATGTGTATCAGTATCTTGAATTACCGATGATTCAGTGGAATGTTCGGTTGGATGTACTGTGATATCTGTGGAACGATCGCTATCGTTAGCAGCGATCGCGCTATGTTCTCCCTGAACATTATGCTCAACTAAATAGTTTGTATCTGTGCTGTTAGCTACTGCCTTAATGTCATCAGTTTGAGTTAGATCGCTGTCTGAATGGGACGGGGAAACTTCCGAAGTTAACAATACTGATTCTGAAGGCGATGTGCTATGACCGTTAACTAAGTCTGTGTCAGTATGACTAATAGCATCACTGCTAGTATGGCTTTCGCTTGCAGGTGTGGCCTCAATGAAAGGCAGGGGTTCCAATTCGCTGTCATGAATTGGCAGATCTATACTATGTTGACTGACAGCATCAGTGTGGATTAAGGTATGATCTGAAGTTGCTGCATGGCTGCGATCGGTCCCTGAATCCAGATGGCTTTCAACTTCTGAAGTGAGATGAGTTGTAGTGTCATCAATGCCAGATGGATGAGTAGTTTCAGCTAGATGAACATCTGGCAAGGGAATTGGGTGCAAGTCCGTCGCCAGCAGGTCGTGGTGGTTTTGGTCGCCACCATCAACAATGCCGCTGGGGGTGAGAATCGGTTCTAGGATAAACGTTTCTAGCTGCGGCGGTGGCGAAATTTTTTGAGATTTACGGTGTTGAGTGGAAGTTTGTTTTTTTGAAAATAAGTTGAAGCGCCCCATAAATTTATCTCACTCCATTATTTAATATCGAACTAAGTCGAACCAAAATTCCGCTATCGCCAGATAGCTTTTCATTTTCTGGCGATAGACATTGCTACTTGGCGAAGCTGAAGCTCGCTCTGGCTGTAGGCATAGTTAAAGGTATAAATCACCTAAGTGAGTAGTGTCAAGCGTCTGCCAAAGACTTTACATAATCTTTATAATTGTGACAAAACACTGGTTTTACAAAAATTAATACGCTATATGGTTTTTGTGAGATAGGATTGAAACAATACTTGTGAGAGACTGACAAGTGCGATCGCTCACATCTTGCACCTTTCTCAAAAAGATTGGTGTACCCTACCCGCACGCATCTGGAATAGAGCCACCTTACTCTTGCAGCGGAATTGACAATGAACGAGTATGAAAGCCTAATCTGTCCGGACATCAGAGCCTACTGGAAACTCGCCGCCATCAAAGGCTCAGACCGAGTTATACTCCTAAGCGCTCAATCCCATAGCCGCTTTCAGTTTTCCACCCCAGAAGGCTACGCACTGCGGTACTTCACCGGACAATTCACCGCTCTAGAAATCCAAAACCGCCTTAACCAAGAATTTCAACAAACAATTTTCCCCAACCTAGTAGTAGAGCTGCTGCAAAAGCTAATCGCTCTGGGTATTCTCGCCGCCGAGGTAGAGGACGGGGAGAAGGGGATAGAAGAAGCACCTTTTCATTCCCCCAGTCATTCCAAATCAACATTAGTCAACCAAGCTTCCCCCACTCCGAACAGTCCTCGCCTGAAACCCTGCGTCCACTGGATTGCACATCCCGACGGTTACTGGATACTACGCAACCCAGAAGATATCACATTTGTGCAAGTAGGCGATCGCGACAAAGCCATCATCTCCCAACTCGGACAACTTCCCACTCACCTCATAAAAGAAGAATACTGCATCAGCCAAACCGAACTTAAATATCTCCTCCAACTCCTCGCCGCCACCGGAATGCTAGAAGGAACAAAACCAGCAAAACCGCGCCGAGGTAAATTTACACCTCTTCAGCTACTATCCTTCAAAATTCGCCTCTTCAATCCCGACCCCTTTTTAACCAGACATATTGACAAATTGCGCTTTCTTTGGACACCCCCAACAGCATTTCTCCTCAGTACATTTCTAATTATCTCCGCCGTCATTGGCTTTAACCAACAACCAGAAATAGTATTCATCGGACAACAACTATTAGCCAATTATGGAACCACCCTATTATTACCATTTGTCCTCCTCACCGCATTAGTCGTTACCCTCCACGAACTCGGTCATGCCTTCACCCTCAAACACTTCGACGGCATAGTTCCAGAAATCGGGTTGCTCTTTATGTGTTTCATCCCCTCCGCCTACACCAACACCAGCGACTCCTACTGCCTATCTCGCAGCCGACGAATATTAGTAGTAGGAGCAGGTGTACTTGTACAACTAATTCTTGCATCCATTGGCTTAGGATTGTGGAACTTATCAACTAACGGCACCTGGCTTTCCACCACCAGTTTCTTGCTCATGTCAGCAGCACTATTTACAGTCGCTCTTAACCTCAATCCCCTAGCTAAATTCGATGGATATTACCTCGCAGTAGCCATCACCGGCATCAACAATCTCAGAAGTCGCGCCCAAAATTTTTATGCCAACCTCTTAACTGGAAAACCAAGTCGCGAGAATTGGAAAACTTCCTGTATTTTAGCCGCCTACGGCCCCTTTAGCATCGCCTATATTTGGTTCGTCTTCGGTTTCCTCATGTTGCACATAGCCGAATGGAACCTCACCAACATTCCCATTACAGCCGGGATACTCCTCTTTGTTTGGGCGATTTATTTCCTATTTCCTACCTTCGGAAACAACCCCAACTAGAAAAAATAAAAATATTCTTTCTCATTACCCATTACTCACCAAAATCCGCCATGTCTGCAACAAACCCAAACAACATCCCTTCCCGCCTCAAACTCAAAGTAGTACCCCCTACCTCCCCAAAAGAAACAGCCGCACCAGCTAAAACTAACCCCGCTGACACATCCACTCATCAACCTTCTGTAGAAAATACACAACCAGTCAAACCACAACAATCTTTTAACTTTGCACGCCTGATAGTAATTGGCGGTTTAGTAGCAGGAGGAGTCTGGGTTTCTCAGATGCCAATACCGAACTCGGTGCGAACAGAAGCGCGGTTAGAACCCCTCCCCGATAGCCATCGGTTTGTATATATGCAAGTTCCAGGCAGCGTAACTAAATTTTGGGTAAATCCTGGAGATTTTGTCAATGTCGGTCAACGAATTGCTTCTGTTGCCACACTTGACTTAGATGCAGAAATCATTCAAAAACAAGCCAAATTGCAAGAGCAAGAATCATCTTCCTCTGCTGCTTTAGCACGCATACCAGTTGTCCAAAGTAAACTTGAGGAAGCAATTCAAGTTGAGCTTGCCGCTCGTCGTCAAGTGGAAGAAACCCGTGAAGAAATTGAACGGATGAAAGGTGGAAATCCTCCCCCAGAAATACAGAAGTTGCAAGCGGAGATAGAGGCACTCTCAAGTAAGATTCCAGGCATAGAAGCAGAGATACTAGGCTTGCAAGAAAATTTACAGGGAACAGAGAAGTTAATTAGCAAATACGATAACCCAGAATTAAAAGAGTTAATGGCACAACTGCCTTTGCAGCAGAAATTGTCAGAACTGAGAGGCCAAAAAGCTACCTTGATGGGCAATATTGCCAGAAAAGAACAAGAAATTTTGGAAATTAAACATCAAATGGTTGCCAAGACTGAAGAAATTGCGGCGGTCAAACAGGAAAGGAAACAGAAACTAGCTAATCGTCAAGATGAGTTAGCCAGTAGAGTTGCCATTAAACAAACTGCGATGCAAGAATTAGCCGCAGCTAAGGATGAAGTGGCTATTCGCACTCCCGTCATTAAAACTTTGAGGAAAGAATTGCAAAAATTACAGTCAGAGCAACAGAAGAATCAGATTTTAGAAGCTCCTATTTCTGGGATAGTTGTCAGCCAAAATCTGCACGAAAAGGTGGGTAAGAAAATGTCGGAAAATCAGGATGTTTTGGAAATTGCCAATTTAGACAAACTGGTAGCTTCGATCGAGGTTCCTCAAACTGATTCTGATTTGGTTAAAGGTATTGTTAAAAAACCATCGGCGACAGTGATTTTACAACCGCTAGAACCGGGATTGCCAGCAATTACCACTCGGATTGAAAATATTGAGCCTGTACTGCAATCTGACCCTTCCGGTCAAAAACAATTGTTACTGGTGAGGGCGATTGTTGATAATCGGCAGAGATTGTTCCAACCCAATGCTAAGGTTTACGCCCAAATTGAAGTGGAACCGATTCCTTTGTATCAGAGAGTACAGCGCGAATTGATGAAGTTGTTTAAGATTCGCAAATATGTTTAATATTTTGTGTGTGTAACAGTTGAGAATGTCATAGGAAAGCTAGTTTATATCCTTAAGTTATTTGCTAGTCCGCCACAGTATGTTAATGATGTAATCTTGCGTCCGTATTTATCTTTCATCTGGACTTAATTACTCTGACATATCTACAATAACCCTGTTGTATATTAATAACAGGAGGGAAGTGCAAGTGCTACTCAGTTACAAATACAAACTCAGACCTCATCAAGAACAGTCGGTTAATCTATCTCAATGGCTTGATATGCTAAGAGCGTGCGATCGTCCGGGGATGTGCAGGGATGACTGACTTGTCAATTTGGTTGAGTGATGCGTTAGGGATTCCTGTCATTGATGGCGTAAGTGTAGCAGTCAAATTTGTGGAAGCATTGGTTGGTGCAGGATTGGATACCAGTAAAACTGGAGATTTAGCATATCCCATCTCTAAGCCTTACACCGGAAGCTTGTCAGTATTTGCCCCTTAGCCGAGTGCTTAAAAGTATTTTTTTGGAGAGGATTTGCTGTGGATAGTACTTATAGCAACCGATGAAAGTCGGTTAGGACAACTCCAACTCTTACCTCTGGTCTTTCCATCCCTTACGGAGTAACCCTTTTCCCTCTTCCCTCTTCCCTAGCCCCTAGTCCCTAGCCCCTAGTCCCTAGCTATATATGACTGTTGCCTCAACACTGAAGATTAATGGCGATCGCTTAAATGAAAGTATCGATCGGCTAGCAACAATTGGTAGACAGCCCTCTGGCTGTATTCGTCGTTTGGCTTTCACTCCAGAAGATTTGCAAGCCCGCTACTTAGTTCAGCAATGGATGATTGAAGCTGGCATGAGTGTTCGTACCGATGCAGCCGGAAACTCGATCGGCACATACCCTGGACTTTACGAAACAGCCCCCGCCCTAGCAACTGGTTCCCATATTGATACAGTTCCTTCTGGAGGACGCTTTGATGGAGTTTTGGGCGTTCTGGCAGGAATTGAAGTAGTGCGAACATTGCGGGAAAACAATCTGCGGTTGAACCATCCGATCGAGGTCATCATATTCACTGATGAAGAAAGTACCATGATCGGTAGTCAGGCAATAGCGGGAACGGCTCTTTTAGATGCACCGGAACGCTATCAACCCAAGCCGGGAGATTCGATTAAAAAGTGTTTGGAAGTCTTTGGTGGAGACTGGGATGCTTTAGCAACTGCAAAACGAAACCGTTCCGAATTAGCCGCCTTCGTTGAACTCCATGTCGAACAGGGTGCAATGCTGGAGAGAAATGGAAGTAGTATCGGAGTAGTGCAAGGAGTTGTTGGGATTCGACGTAAAATAATTACCATTATCGGACAGGCAAACCACGCCGGAACCACCCCAATGGATATGCGGCAAGATGCAATGGTTGCTGCTGCTCAAGTTGTATTAGCAGTAAGAGAGATTGCCCGTAAAATGCCTAGTAAGCCAGTGGCAACAGTTGGCTACATGACCGTTTCACCCAATTCGGTTAATAGTGTGGCAGGAAGAGTAGAACTGACAGTCGATATGCGCGACTTATCAAAAGTTTGTCTTGATGAAATGCTGGTGCAACTAAACCAGGCGTTAGAGGTAATTGCAGCAGATACCGATACAAAGATCGAAATCGCACCGCTATTATGCGTTGAACCAACACCAGCTGCCGATCGCATTCAAACAACTATTGCAACTGTCTGCCAACATCTAGAACTCAGCTATTGCTATCTTCCCAGCCGTGCGGGACACGATGCTCTGGAAATTGGACGCATCACAGACATGGGTATGATTTTTGTTCCCAGTCAGTCTGGTGTTAGCCATTCGGAAGCTGAGTACACTGCACCGGAGCAATGCACACAGGGAGCAAACGTGCTGTTGCATACTCTTTTAGAGCTAGACAAGCTTTTTGACAATCTCCCGTCAAGCTGACGCTGTGACGGGAGATTCTTCCTTCACGGCTTGGTGCCTAACAAAAGCAGTGCCTTCTTCAGCGGCGTGAAGGTGTGGGATTTGACATCGCTAATGGTCGTTCTGTTTTTATAGCAACCGCTCTCGTCGATTAGGACAGTAGTAGCTCCGCATTCGGGTAGTAAATCTTCATCTGTCATTCGATTTTCGATTTTGGATGTTTACTTGAAAATATCGTTTCGTATCCTTTTCATACCTTTAATAGTAACTTGAAATGGAACTGACCATAAATTGTCCAAACCCCAGACATCTTGTAAATACCTGGTCAAACCCATAATCTTAAATCTAGAACCTGTACTTTGAACTGACTTCAAATATTGAGAATATCTGATGATGAAAGTTTTTATGACAGGCAGTGGTTCCCCAGCGCTTACTTTATACTCCATTTGCTCAAAAGCTGAAGGTTTCAAATCTCGAACCTTTTCTATAATTGCTTCGGGAATAGGTGCTAATAGTACTTCATATAATATCGTTATCATCTTTTTTAACGACAAAATAAATCGATACTTTTCCGCATCTGCCACCAGGACATCCCAATCTATTGAATCGGCAAATGAGTTAATAATTATCATCCCGTCAGCCACCAAACGAATTTGTGGAACTAAATGCCATATCGTTCCCTGGTGACAAAGCTGCAATAACTGATAAGTTGGGTTTAAGACATAAGTTGATAAATCTTTTATTTGGGTGGCGATCGCCCCAGAGCCGAAATCAGTATTCTCTTGCCAAGGATACCAATATATATGCCTGTAGAGATTAAGTATTTTGCCAGATTCATCTACAAAGCTAATAACAGACAACCTAGACAGAACTTTGTCTGGCACTTTTTCTTTTAGCGTCCAGCCCAACTTATTCAATAAACCGATCGCTGCATCTCCATCTGCCCAACGCACAAAAACATCAAAACTATCTATGGCATGGAGTCCATCATCTTGGTAATAATGTAAAAGCAAAGCGACATCTTTTAAAATTAGTGTCTTGATGCCAGCATCCTGAAAAGAACGCAGAAGTGATGTAATTTTAGAAACTAAAAGTTGATTTTCATACCATCTACGGCGGTAGACACCCTTGAGTCTGATCGTGTGAGAATCTGACACGCCATGAACAGATAAATTGCGATACAGTAATGGCAGCAACCGATAAGATTCTGGATCGAGATCCTCAATATCGACAGTTGTTTTCCATTGCTGCCAAGCATCAGTCCCATCTTTTCCTTGCTTGAGGGCCGATCGCAAAAGCAATTCCTGCTCGGAAGTAACCCAGTCTAATTTTTGATTGTTTTGGGAATTCATAAGGTGTGTAAATGATTCAAAAGGTAACGGATAAGGAAATCAAAGTTAAAGAATCGCGCCCAGAAATTGAGCTACTTCTATGTTGTGCCAGAACTAGCATAGACACTGCAATGGCAGAGCGAATCAAAACCCTACTCCAGGAAAACATCGACTGGACATATCTAATTGAAATAGCATCCCAACACGCCACAAAGCCACTTTTGTACCAGAGTCTTTCCACCATTTGCCCAGAAGCAGTTCCCCAACCAATTTTCGATCGCCTTCGCAACGATTACCGCGCCAACGCCCTACGGAATATGTCCCTGACTAAGGAACTGCTGAAACTCCTAAATTTGTTTGAAACGCACCAAATCCCCGCTATCACCTACAAAGGAGCCGCGCTGACTGCTGCCATGTATGGCAATCTGTCGCTCAGGCAGTTCGGTGATTTGGATATCTTGGTTCAGCAGCAGGACTTTTCCAGAGCAAAAGAACTGCTGATTTCTCAAGGATATCACCCAGAGTTAAAATTTGAGTGGGAAGAAAGTTTGATAAATAATAAAACCAAAGTTAATGTAGACCTCCACAAGAGAATCGCACCGCAATACTTCCCTCTCCTACTCGATTTTGACGGCTTGTGGCAACGCCTTGAACCTGTATCCCTTGTTGGTACGACAGTAACTACCCTTTGCACCGAAGATTTGCTAATTATTCTCGCAATGCAGATAGCGAAAGATTCTTGGGAACAGGAGCAAAAGCTATCTCAAATCTGCGATATTGCTGAATTAATTCGCTCTCATCAGGAGTTGGATTGGGGACGAATCATCAAGAAAGCTAAAACTTTAGGTAGCGAACGAATGCTGTTAGTTAGTCTTCTCTTAGCAAAGGATCTTCTGGATGCCAAACTTTCAGCAGAAATAAAACAAAGATTGCAAGGAGATCTGTTGATAAAACTACTTGCTGCCAAACTACATAAATGGCTTTTTTATAGTTATGGAAGTATGAGCGAAAAGATGCAAAAATTATTCTTATTCCCTTTTGGAGTAAGAGAACGTCTGAACGATAAAATCAATTACGGTCGTCGCCTTACATACCTCTCTTATCTGGGGGTGAAAAATCGGGTGGAACAGATAGGATCGTTATTTGTTAAGCAAGGCTAATTCCGGGAATGTTTACTTTAATTTTGTATACCGAAGTTTGAGCAGTGATATAAAGACTCTGCCAATCTTCATCTCCCCAAGCACAATTTGCTGGTTGTTCGGGAGTAACTATTGTTCCTAGATGATTGCCTTCTCGATCGAATACCCACACGCCTCCTGCACCCGTACAGTAGATGTGTCCTTGCAGGTCTACTTTCATCCCATCAGGCAAACCTGTTTTCTTAACGTTCATATCGTAAAAGATCCGACCATTAGCAAGCGTACCATCTAAAACTACTGAAGGCTCTGGTGCTGGTTTCGGGGTCACTGGCTTTGGAGTTGTAACCGGATTTTTGAAGGATTTTAAGGCAGCTTTTAACCGAGTTTTTAAGTTCATTTTCATCTTCATGTTCATCGAAAAAACTAGGAATTATGTCCTAACTGACTTGCAGCGCGGCGACGATCGAGGGAAGCTTTAATAAGCCGCACATAATCGGTACGTGCTTGGCGTTGGAGAATCCCCATATTTGTTTCGTGCAGACGCCGCCACATTAACAATTCTGGTAACATTTTTACACTCAATCCCAAATCAGCTGCACGGGCATACCAACTGATAAATTCTCCCATTTGCAGGTGAGTTTCAAATTGACCTACACGCAGAAAAGTGTCCCGTTCGATCAGCATGGTTCCTGGGTGGTATCCTGCCATTAATTCAGAAGGACAGTGGATTTTATTCTTGACGCTTTCATCTAATTCTGGACTGTGAAACTGTTGGATGTGTCCGAAGACTATATCGACTTCTGGTTCGCTGTCAAACACCTCCATTTGACGGGTTAATTTATCTTTTACCCAAAAGTCATCTGCATCCAGAAAAGCGAAGAAACTTCCTTGCGCTAATTCTGTTCCATAATTTCGGGCTGCACCAGCACCGCTTTGGGGTTGGAAATAGTATCGCACTGATGAGGAAAAACGCTGGGCTACTTCTGCGCTGCGATCGGTTGAGCCATCGTCTACGACAATAATTTCCAGTGGCTGATAGGTTTGAGCTAGTACGCTTTCGATCGCTTCTGCCAGATAGCGATCGCAGTTATACACTGGCATAATAACGCTGACTAAAAAAGAATTGCTCATCCTTATTCTTTCTCCATTTTATGATGGCGTTTACGTTCAATGGATTGTCTCATAATCTTTAGCAAATTTTGGTTATTAACGGGTGAATTAAGTGAAAGGTTAGTATTGTGGATATGTTTGTGAAGTAATACTTCAGCCATGACAGCTATGGGAATATTATTATCTTTAGCGCGAGAAAACCAGTCAACATCCTCAGCCACTTTAAATTCAGGATTGAACTTGCCCATTGCTTCAAACAAGGCTTTTCGCGCTACTAAAGTTTCCATAATGCAACCGATATGTTCACCTTCCAGTAACTCTGGCCTAAATCCAGGTGGTATCGAATGTCCATCCTCCAAAACAAATTTTACTTTGGCAATTGTATATTGAATTTCTGGATGTTGAATCAGATAATTCACCTGGGTGCTTAATTTATTGGGCGTCCAAGTATCATCATGGGATAGAAAAGCTATAAACTCTCCTCTAGCTGCATCAATTCCTTGATTATAAGCTTTTGCAATCCCCTGACCAATTTGACGGATATAGCGAACTTCCGGAAAAGATTTGGCAATTTTTTCAGTGTTATCTGTTGATTGACCATCGACAAGAATAACTTCATAAGGTTCGTAAGTTTGAGCCTGAACGCTTTTAATAGCTCGATCTAACTAACGCTCTCCATTTTTTACAACAATAATTACACTGACAACAGGTAAATTTTCTATCATGTTATTTTCTGCCATTTTCACATTATTTTGGGTATTTCAGGAGAAGTGCCAAGGTATTCATTAATTGGTATATCTAATAAAGAAACAATTTGAGAATCTCTTCGTTTTCGGCATCGATCTAAATGTTTCTTGAAAATTCTTACAAACCCAAGTTCGACTAAATTCTTTCCAACTGTCATGTTATCTTTGTGCTTACGATAAAAGAGGCTTACCTGTTCTAATACAACCTTGTAAATCCCATTTTCCCAAGCTCGGATAAACCAATCGACATCTTCTGCATAACTGAGCGTTTCATCAAAATAACCTATTTTCTCAAAAATTGATTTTCGATGCTGGCATAAAAAAGCTCTGAATTCAGGCAAGTTAAAGCGGTGGTAGATTTACCAGAACCTCCTTTTCCGACTAGCAACACGCCGCCAGATGGGAGTCCGACAGCACCAGCATGAACCAGCTGGATTCCCCGCTTATTCATCCAGACGTTAAAAATTGTCCGCAGCGGTGAACCTGTTTCCCAGTAAGGTATCTGTTCGGTTGTTTCAACCCAGTAGATTCCCAAATTGCGATCGCTATCTAACATACTAAGCGCAAACGCACCCCATTGGAAACTGGTGTGGATGCGATCGGTATTGAAACCGTGAATTTCTCCCCGCTTTGGATGATGATGATTTCTCTGCCAAGGTGGAGGAGGCATTACGGTATTCGTCGAGGCACTATCCCACAAACAAACTGTAAGTGCTGGATCTGAAAAGGGTTCTGTCGCTAGGTGTGATAAAGCGGGAGTCATGTATGGAATTAGCGCCGACCCAGCAAAACGCAACCGGATTTTAAACCCGCCTATGCAATAAAAACGGTCAACAGCACCCCCAGATGCAGCTTCAGCTTTTTCATATATTTCATAGACGCGATCGAAAAAAGCTAGAGGATCTTGCTGTTCTGTTTTGCTTGGGTTTTCAGAATTTCCGAACTCGTTTGTAACCATTACCTTTCAATCGCTTCTAATCTAATCATAATCAGACTTCCTGCTTAGCATTCGGCCAACCCATTTCATCAACTTCATGGATTGGATCTAAAGCCAGCAATTCTTCCATGTCCGTGTATTTCTGTAAGGTTGGAGTTTCAAAACTAAGCTTTTCTGTATTAGAGTTGGTTTCGGTAGGCACGTTTGTTATATTTGAGGTTTTCGACTCATCTGTTCGATCGATGATAATCAGTTCTTCTGACTGTAATTTTTCAATCAAATCATTGACAGTTTTTTCAATATTTTCGCGACTGGTGTCGTAGCGCTGAACCATATCTTCCAGAATATCCGAAGAGGAAATACCTCTTGTCAACCATTCCCAAATATCGGCTCCTGCTTTAACCAGACTGTAATAATCCCCCTTATCGAGGTTGACAATTACCACTTCTCCATCAATGATTTCATGTACTACTTTAGGAGAATTGATTCTAAATTTCTCAGACGTTTTGATCATTTTTTCTCAGTTTTTTGGTTGAAGAAGCCTAACGACTAAAGTCGCGGCTATACAAACGAAGAAGCCTAACGACTAAAGTCGCGGCTATACAAACGAAGTCCGCCTACGCGGACTTGTATTTGGCCTGCGAAGGCAGCGTCATTTTGTGTGGCCGCGATTTCAATTGGCAGGGTATTTTTGACCGCATTGCGATAGTCCCATTTATTTTTGCCAAATTAACATAATATTGTTGGAAATTGCGAATATTTAACTAAATCTTAATATTACTTTAATATTTGCCAAAGGGCTTCGTCTCCAGCTAAAGTTCAGGCAGAGCGATCGTCATAGCCAAAAACTCACAAAGCGAGCGATCGCTTAATCGCACCGCCAAATCTTGATAGTTTTGTCCAAATTGCCGGTGACTAAAGTCTGCCCATCGGGACTGAAAGCAATACAACTAACCGCGTCCGATCGATCGTTGATGCTAGAGATTTCCTGACCAGTACTCAACTGCCAAAACTTGATAGTTTTATCCCGACCGCTACTAGCTAGAATCTGTCCATCGGGACTAATTGCAATACAACTAATCAAGTCTGTATGTCCCGTCAGAGTATAAATTTCTTTCCCAGTAGCCAAATCCCAAACCTTGATAGTTTTGTCATAACTAGCACTGGCAAGAATTTTTCCATTCGGGCTAAAAGCGATAAAACGCACCCAATTGGAATGCCCCATAAAGGTGCGGCTCCATTTTCCAGTGCTTATGTGCCACAAATGGATATTATTGTCCAAACCGCCACTGGCGAGAATCTGTCCGTCGGGACTGATGGCTATGCAACGAATCCAGAATAAATGACGGGTGAGGGTGTAGATAGCTTCGTTGCTATCTATTTGCCAAATCTTGAGGGTTTTGTCGCCGCTACCGCTGGCGATTATCTGTCCATCGGGGCTGACAGCGATCGAATAAATTGGCCCAGAATGACCCGTGAGAGTGCGGATAATTTTGCCGCTGGGTATCTGCCAAATCTTGAGAGTTTTGTCCCCACTACCGCTGAAAAGAGTTTTGCCATCTGGGCTAAATGCGACTGACCAAACCCAATTGGAATGTCCCCACAGCGTGCGGATTTGCTTCCCAGTTCCCAATTCCCAAAGCTTGATAGTTTTGTCGCGACTGCCGCTGGCCAGAGTCTTGCCATCGGGACTGAAGGCAACCGACCAAACCCAGTTAGAATGGCCGGTGAGGCTGCTAGAGCATCTCCAAGTTTTAGCCAGTGCAGAAGATTGCACAGAAGTGATGGGCGATGGGTAATTGGTAACAGGTAATTGGTAACTGGGAATTGGTGATGAAGTCTTTGCAGTCCCGTAGAGATTTCCCAAAGGAATATTCGTACTCCAATTCCTTGCTGGTTTAGGTTGAGGATTTAACTCTTCGAGTATTTCTTGGGCTGAACGATAACGTCGGTTGGTTGCCCTTTCCAGCATTTTATCCAGCACTTTACCTAAATTCTCATCCTGCAACGGACTTCTCAAGTAATCCCGCCACACCCAGGCATCTTCGCTAATACTAAATAAGTCAAATGGGTGCATTTGAGTTAGCAGATGGATGCAGGTAACGCCTAAACTGTAGAGATCGCTGGCAAACTCAGCTTTGCCCATCGCTTGTTCTGGTGCTGAATACTCAGCAGTACCAATCTTGGTTCCGGTTCTGGCAAATGCTGTTGTCGTCACGAATTTAGCAGCCCCAAAATCAACCAAAACTAACTCATCTCCCCCAACTCCTGGAGATCTGCGAATGATGTTTTCTGGCTTGATGTCGCGGTGAATGACGTTGTGAGAGTGGATGAAGTCAAGTAGAGGCAACAAATTGTTCAGCAAGTCTCGAATCTGCGTTTCGCTGAATGCGCCTTCTGCTTCCAGTGCTTGGGCTAAGTTTTGCCCATCGATAAACTGTTGCACCAAATATTGGCGCTTATCCGCTTCAAAATGGGCGAAAAGTTCGGGAATCTGGGGATGCGCCCCCAAATCATCCAGCCGCACGGCTTCTTGTTCAAATAGCTCCGCCGCTCTTTGGGCCGCCGCGCCTTGGTAAAAAAACTGTTTGATTACGCAGCGCCGTTTCGAGGGTTTGTATTCATCCACCGCCAAGAAGGTTCTGCCAAAGCCACCTTCACCGATCAGCTTTATAGCACGGTAGCGATCGCTTAACAGCAATTTGGAGCCGCAATTTTGACAAAACTTTGTCCCCTCTGGGTTGCTGGTGGGTTTCTGGCAATCCGGATTGAGGCAGTAAAGCATATAAGGGTAAAATTTAGCCGATTGAGTCTATCAGATTGGGGTCAGTTTGGGCATTGGTCATATAAAATTCCTTTGGCAAGGATATTTACCCTCCTTTTTACTTTTCCCTCTCTAGCTATAACAATAATTTGACTAGCTGCTGGGAATAGGATTGTCCGATCGCATTCCCGTCTTAAATTTTGGCAAATAGACTGCGTTTCGACCTTCCCTGAGATAATTGTAAAGTTTTATTACAAAATAGCGGTATGAGGGGTGACACCCCTCACTAAGGGTTATAGTAATAGATGTAGATGCACCCTGATGATCGACGCCCTCAAGTTTTGGGCGTTTTTTTATTTTTACCCATTCTGAATAACCAAGCTAGGGGCTAGAAAAGTCAAAAGTCAGTAGGGGCGGGTTTTGTAAAATATTCTGTTGGTAATGAGATGTGTGGGCTAAACCCGCCCGTACAAAAGTCAAAAAGGGGCTAGGGGCTAGGGGCTAGAAAGAGAGTATTCAACGCTCAAAGCAAGGCCGAGACTGTGTTTGCACGGCTGACCTTGCACTTTGCTATAAGTAAATTTCGGTCTCTTAGGTTTTGAAAGAGCGCTGCGAACCGCCGCCGTTGTTACCGCTATCCAGCTTCCAAAGACAGCTAGAAACTAGATTCGTGACGATGTGAGCGACTATTGGGACTAACAGATTGCCTGTGGCAAGGGCGCTATATCCCAGCACCAGCCCCACGGCTGTTGCCCAAATCGCATAAGGCCACTGTTCCAAACCGCTAAGGTGCAAGATGCCAAAGCAGAGACTGCTTACGACTAATGCGGGGATATCCAAGCCCAACGCAGGCAGCATTACACCGCGAAACAATAATTCTTCACTCAATCCAGGCAGGAGTGCCAGCCAGATCAAGTCCGGCCACAGTAAGGGTTTTAGCACCAATGCTAGGTACATATCGGCGCTTTTGCGGTAGGCGGGCCAAAGGCGATAGACGAGGGAACTAGCGGCTGTAATTCCCAAACCTTGAGCCAGCCCCAAGAATAAGGCTGAGTTCGTCCATTTGACGCCCAGGATTGAGACTGCGCCAAATTGCAGCCATAGCTTGGCTACCACCAACAACAAGATTGCTGTAACGCCCATCGCGACTAAAAGTTGAGGGCGCGTCAGCGATTCAAATTCCGGATCGTTAGGTAAAGGATCTGTCACCAGTTCTTTGGGAAGCTACGTATGGGGGAGAGGTCTGGACTGAGAGCCGATGGACTAATACCGGCTCGATGGGCTACCAACGCGCCCAGTGCCTCTAAATATGAGTGTACCCGTAATGCTTCGATCCCTACCTGCTCTGGAGGAACTTGCATCTGGGTTTGATTTTCTTCGACGGCGATAATTTGTACGGGCAGTTGGCTAAGACTGAGTATGGCACTACCGCCGCAAGCCGTTGCGGGTACGATGAGGGCGTCTACTTGGTCAGCCCAGATATCATTTGGTGATTGGTGATTGGGAGATTTTTGACTTTTGACTTTTGACTTTTGACTTCCCGCAGGGGTGACGAACTGGGGGGCGCGACTTAAGCCGACGAGGACGCAGGGTAGGAAGGTGTAGCCCAATTC
>CASBRD010000407.1 GCA_949128025.1 Oscillatoriales cyanobacterium PMM_0008
AAAGGTGACTGCTAAGGCGAGATATTTGTCAAGCTTGGGGAGTAGATAAATGACGAATCCGATAAAAAATGGTATGGTCAGCCAAGCGATCGTAATAATATTCATGGATGGGTTTACGGCGTGTTATTTTTCTCGATCTCGCTGGTTTCCAATGTGGGGTTATCCCGTGCTAGCTTCATCACACCCACCAGCATCAGGGCTTGAATCGAAAAGCCGATGACGATCGCAGTTAAGATGATCCCTTGGGGGACTGGATCGGCGAAAGCTCTATTTTTGACTTCTCCCATAATTGGCGTGAACAAGCCATTTAGGGATGCGATTACGACATAATAGGCAATTACACCGGTGCTCATCACGTCCATAGAGACGATCTTCATCACCAGGTTCTTTTTTAGGATGATACCAAAAAAACCGCACAAGATTGTGGCAAAGACAAAGGCTTCTAACACGAAATTTTTTGTGGTTTAAGGTTTGGCTATAATGATACATCACTTGGCGGATTATTAGGAGAAAGTGAGCGAAAAAATATCACTCAGATGGCGAACAACGCCGTAGGAGTAACTTACCACAAATTACACCATTTTTTAACCGCAGCGCCCTGGGATGCCACCGCAGTGAATCAACGCCGCCTAGAGGTAATGAATCAAATACTGCGGGCAGCGGTGCGGGGGGAAATATTGCTATCCGCGCCAGGGAGTCGGTGGAATTGGTGGGGGAATCTGCCAACTTTCCCAGCGGCTTGTATTCTCGGTCTACCACTACCGCCGCCGCAGGCAGTTTGTACATAGTGACTGACAGGTTGACTATCCGCAATCGAGGCTTTATCGCTGTGAGCAATCCCGATTTTGGGGATGCTGGGATATTGGATATTACCGCTAATCGTCTCGTTGTGGATAGAGGCTACCCAGTTGAAGCCGATCTTTCTGCTGTTTGGTTATAGCAATTGCTTCGTCCCAATGGGCGATCGCGCGATCGATTTGACCAATTTGTCTGAAGGCAGTTGCCAGGTTACTGTGAACTATGGCTGCTGACTGGGGTGTTAAAGGTTGGGATAAAGCTTTTAACCAAAGCTCGATCGCCAAGTTTTGTAGAGCAGCAGTACGTACCTGCACAATTTTGCCTAGTTGAATCTGCTTCGCGAGCCTGTTGGGTAGCAATGTCGAGCTAATACTTAAGTAAAATTACAGACTTATGTAAAAAGTTGCACCATATATTCCGCAATCCTCACCAAGACAATCTGCTGTGAATTTTGGCACAGTTATAGCAATAAGCCCTAAAATGGCACTTAAGATAGATGCAGAGTGCCAACGTTTTACTCCACTTATCTCTATAACTTTCAGTTTATGGCTCCAAAACACAGCAAAATTAGATTCCCGATCTGGCAGTATCTCAACCAGCCTCTCTTTAGTTCTACAACTAAACTCGTATTGAATCCCCATCAATTCTGGTATTTCTACAGAATTCAACTTTTAGAACGCTGCTGGGCTAAACAATGGGAGTCCAATGGCCATCGTCGTAAATCCACAAGCGACGAATAATCTCCACAGGCTGAGGGTAGGGGCTGTAGGGGCGAAGCACTTGCGCCGAAATTTTTGGATATTAGAAATAACATAATTACGCAAGTGCTTCGCCCTGACCGACAACAATCTATTAACTCAAGTTGCTAGTTAGGTACGTTGTTGCGCTTTAGCGCTAAAGCGCAACAACGTACCTGGTGCAAAAGCCTTAATAATATAACTAGCAACTTACGTTATTCCCTAAAACCTAGATTTTCTGCCGGAATGCTAATGCCTCCGGCACGATCGAGCGAACGCCCTACAAACTTAAGACAAGGTTATCGCGATGGACGACTGTTTCGGCACCGACATAACCTAAAATTGCGGGTATTTCGGCTGATTGACGGCCTATAATCTTCTGTAGCTCAGTGCTGCTATAGTTCACGATTCCCCTGGCGATTTCGCGACCTGTGGCGTCGCACAACTCTACGGCATCTGAGGCATGGAAGTCCCCCTTCACTTCAGCAATCCCAGCCGCTAACAGGGATTTCCCTGCCTGAGCGATCGCAGCTACAGCCCCCATGTCTAGGTAAAGCTTGCCAACGGGAATCAAACCGTGGGCAATCCAACGTTTGCGGGCATTGCTAGGCTGCGGTTGAGCTTCAAAGTGGGTGCCTATTGCTTCTCCTTGCAAGATTTTTTCGATGTTGCGGGGAGACTTGCCTTCGGTAATCACGGTTCGCACGCCAGCAGCGGTGGCAATCCGAGCTGCGGCGATTTTGGTAACCATGCCGCCAGTACCCCACCCAGAACCGCTAGAGCCTGTTTGTACCTGTAATTCTGCCAGTTGGTCAATTTGCTTGACAAGATTAATCGGTTGTGCATCGGGATTGCTGCGGGGATCGGCAGAGTAAAGGCGATCGACATCTGTTAATAAAAACAGCCAATCTGCCTCCAACAAGCTGGCGACTCTGGCAGAGAGGGTATCGTTATCGCCAAACTTCAACTCTTCTATTGCCACCGTGTCATTTTCGTTCACCACTGGTATGACACCCAGCCGCAGCAGTTCTTGGAAAGTATTGTAAGCGTTGACATAGCGACTGCGCTGCATCAAATCGCTGCGGGTCAGCAATACTTGCGCGATCGGCTGTTGCAGGGACGTAAACAAATCGTCGTAAATCCGCATCAGGCGTCCCTGTCCCACAGCTGCCACAGCCTGCTTTAAGGCCATGCTGCGGGGTCGCTCCCGCAGTCCCAGGCGAGCGCAGCCAACGCCTACCGCTCCCGATGACACCAGAACTACGCGGTGTCCCAAGGTGCGGAGATAGCTGAGGGTTTCAATTAGAGAGGCGATCGTGGAAAGGGCAAGGTTACCCGTAGATGGATTGGTCAGGCTGGAAGTGCCAATTTTGACGACAATAGTTTTAGACATAGCAATTTTAGATTTTAGATTGTCCTTCGTCATTTGTCCTTTTCTAATGACCAATAAAAATAACAATCCAAAATTGTGAACTACTCCAACTAACCTGACGGTATAGTTGGAGCTTCCGACTTCACAGGGGAGTGCCTCAAAACAGACTTGCGTCCACTTCTTGGTCTTACCTCCCCTCCATCAGCAGAAACGGCTGTTCCCTCCGTCTTTAGCATTCTGATTCCTTCTGCTCTAATATTTGTTGCTGCATTTCCATCCCTATCGTGATGAGTGCCACAATGAGGACAAGTCCATTCCCTCACATCCAATGGCATCTCATCCACTTGATAGTAACAATTAGAACAGAGTTTAGAGCTAGGAAACCATCTGTCAATTTCTACTAACTTTCCGCCCTTGCGCTTTAGTTTGTAAGTTAGAAAATTGACAAACGACCCCCATCCACAATCAGAAATTGCTTTCGCTAAATTGTGATTACGTACCATGCTCTTGACATGAAGATTTTCCACGATGACAGCTTGGCTATCGCTGGTTAACTTATGGCTAAGTTTATGTAGAAAATCCGGCCTCGCGTTGGCTACCCGTTCGTAAACTTTAGCAACAAATTTTCGATACTTATATCTAGAGTTACTTCCGTCTTTCTTGCGTGCAAGCTTCTTTTGCTTGCGCTTTAGATTTTTCTCATGTTTGGCTAAATGCTTAGGGTTGTCGTATTTAGAAACTTTCTCGCCATCAGTGACAACGGCAAAATGTTTAACCTCTAAATCAATTCCGTAAATCTTCCCTTCTGCGGTTTTTGGATTTTCGCCTTCCACCTCAAACAAGATAGAAGCAAAATATTTACCTGATGGTGTTCTGCTAATAGTTACGGTTTTGATTCTGCCGTCTATTGTCCGGTGGATACTAGCTTTAACTTCACCAATATCACCTGGTAGTTTTACATAGCTGTTTACAATCTTAACGTTTTGGGGGTATTGAATAGACTGCTTGCCTTTCTTTGATTTGAACTTAGGGAACCCTGCACGTCCATCAAAGAAGTTTCTATAAGCAGTCGTAAGATTAAGTGTTGTCGCCTGCAAAACTTGGCTATAACATTCACCTAACCATTCAGTTTCTTCCTCTTTTTTGAGTTTAGGTAGCAAAGCGTTTAGCGCTGACTGTCCTAATCCCTTACCTGTTTCCTTGTATGTCTCAATGCTTTTGTTGAGTGCAAAGTTCCACCACCAACGCGAACACCCAAACATTTTTGCTAATTGGTGTTGCTGCTCGTTGGTTGGTATTAGGCGAACTTTGACTACTTTTCTAAGCATTACTGCGATTATAGGTTTACAGTAAGAGTGTAGCACAAATGTAAGAAGCATTGATTCGCTAATCGCTCAGTCTATTAGTTGGTCGTCATTCATCCCTACCTAACATTTGTCTAGGTAGGGAAGTTCTTTGAGGTGATACTGCTTAGGAATTTCAGATTTAAGATTTCAGATTGCAAATTTAGAATTTACAATCTGAAATTTTTTCCGGCGCCCCGGCTTCCTTGCGGCAACGGTGCAAATAAATGCGTTACAGCTTAGATGGGCTTGGAAGTAGCTTGGCGTCGCGCCGATCGTTGTTTGCGAATTGCCACAACTGCTGCTTCGTGTTCTGCCAGCGTGCGGCTGAAGACGTGAGTACCATCGTAGCGAGCCACAAAAAAGATATATTCAGTGTTTTCAGGAGCGAGAGTTGCTTTTAAGCTAGCCAAGCCGGGACTAGCAATGGGGGTGGGCGGCAGACCTCGATTCAGATAGGTGTTATAGGGAGAGGGTGTCCTGACTTGGTTCAAAGTTAGGGGCTGATCTGGGGTCTGCTGAATATTCAATCCGTATTCAACCGTTGGGTCAGATTCAAGTTTCATTCCCAGCCGCAAGCGCCGGACAAAGACGCCTGCAATCCGGGGACGTTCCACTGGAACCACCGCTTCTTTTTCGACAATACTGGCTAAAGTGACCCATTGAACCAGGCCGATCTGGCTTTTTTGCGGATCGGTTTGATATACGGGGAGAGCTAGTTCCTCAAACCTTTTGAGCATCGGTTTAATGACGCTCTCAGGTGTAACAGCACCAGCGGCTATCTGGTAGGTGTCCGGGTACAAAAACCCTTCCAAGTGAGGTATACCGCTGGGTAGCCAGGGAAATTGGTCGCGGGGAATTTGGCTAGCGGTGGCCAAAAAATCTTCAGCTTTGAAAAAGCCTTGTGCTTCAAAGTAGGCTGCCATTTGCTTGAGCGACCACCCTTCGGGAATGGTGAAGCTACGCTGCACTTCATTACCTTTGGTAATTTCGACTGCTATTTCTGGCAGGGACTGAGTGGGTGATAACTGGTAGGTGCCTGCCTTGAACCCCGCTTTGTCTTGCAGCGTCAACCAACGCGCCCACAGATTCCAAGCTTCAGCAGAACGAATTAAACCAGCTGACTCCAGATCGCGGCCAATTTGGGAAGCCGAAGTTCCTGGTGGAATTCGGATTTGTAACGTTTTTTCCGCGTCGGGTGATGCTGCGGTGGCTGCTGATGCTAGAGGCGGGGCAGAAGCCCAACTCCACCAAGACCAGCCTTGCCAAGCACATAGCCCCAGGGTTACTGGGAATAGGCCAATATAAAACAACCACTTGGAGAGGCGTTGCATAGCTTTAACTTATTCGAGTTCATCGAACAATTGTTCTTCAAGCAAAGGCTGCACCCTTTGAAATTCTTCTGGGGAAAGTAACTCAGGTTCACCCTTTTGGTTAATACGTCCAAAGAAAAGGAGTGGATCGAGGGGGGTGTAAATCGCGTATTCCTGTTCTTCGTGGTAAAAACTAGCCAGGAACTGTAACTCTTCAGGCTCTAGCTGAGTTATGTCATCCTCGATTTCCAGAGTGAGTATTTCTTCTTCGTCTACTTCTGGCAGTTCACCGGCAACCGTTAAGGAGAATCCGGTGCGCTTGAGTATGAGGTCTTGCTCTGCTAGCACAGCTTGGGCAACGGGAAAGATTTTGTCAAGGGTTTCGTCATCTTCAACGACTGTTGCCGCCTCCTCTTCCTCAGAGTCTTCATTCCATGCAAAAATCTCGACTGGTGAGTCAACTGGTAGCAAGAGAACATATTCTTCCTCTTCGACTTCCAGCGATCGCTCGATGTAACAAGCTAGTTCGAGTCCCGCTTCATCTTTGATGATGACGGGTTTATTCTGGAAATCTTCATTTTCTTTCTTTTTAGACATTTGCAAGGCTCCAACCAAGGGGAGTGCTATTACGGTGTGCGTCGCTCGTCCAACCATTGTTGCAAAATTATGGCCGCAGCAATCCGATCAACCGAACTTTTATGCCGTGATGGCGATTTGTTGGCGTCTTTTAGCAGTCCCTCGGCTTGAAAGGAAGTCAGTCGTTCATCAATATACTCCACGGGCAGCTGCAAGGCTTTGCTGACCCGCTGGGCAAATTTCTGGACCGATCGGGCTTGAAAGCCTAAAGTTCCGTTCATAGAGTAGGGTAGACCAACGACGAGGACTTGCACTTCTCGCAGGGCGACAAGTTGCCTCAGCTGCTCGAGATCCCGATCGAAGGATTTGCGCTCGATGGTCGTTAGACCAGCGGCAATCAGACCAGTGCGATCGCATCCGGCTACCCCAACGCGCTTGCGACCGACATCCAACCCCAGTGCTGAAATAGGCGCTCTGGAGCGGGGTAGCGGGGTAGCGGGGTCAGGGCACTCTTGACTTTCTGGCATTTTTATGTTAACTACTTAGAGCCAGATGCTAGCAAGAAGGTTCCTCCTGCTGAGTCTCGGCACTATCTACCTGGGATGATCTGCCAGACGAACCTTGGCGCGATACTTTGAAAGCGACGCCGTCAGCTGTTTCCGGGGACGATTCTGATTTTGACCCTGGTTGTCCGGAGACATTGGGTGCTAAATCGGTTCTCGCCGACTCCGGTGTTGCTAGCTGTCGCGATCGCAACCAAGACATCCGTCCCGGTACTGGTTGACGAGAACGCTGCAAACCTTGAAGTACTTCAGACAATGGCAGACCTTCTAAGGATACCAGCTTAGATTCCCGCAATTTATGCCAAACCGAACGAGACATTAGCAGGGTATGTTCCACCCGCTCAGCACCCAGTTGCTCCAAATACTCTTCTCGTTCTGGTTGGTAGTCCGCAGAGGCTAGTTGTAAGGATTGTGGCGGGAAATCTTGGGCTATGCGGGCCATTTGGGACAGCAATTCAGGATAAAGCCAGGTGTAGGCTGGATGAACCGTCAACTGGGCTTTGTGAGGCACCAAACCGTTGCGACTCAGTTGGATTTGAAAATAACCGATCGCTGCTTTGCGCTGGGTTTCAAACACATAACCGCTTACTACTTCGGTCTGGTTGAACCACTGTTTTATCCCTTCTATTAAAGCTGCGAAAAAGCTGGATTTGAAGTCTTGGACGTGGCGATCGAATACTTGGCGCACCAAAGGCGGCATCGCTGCTGTATCTAATTGATATAGCAGTTGGGCGTCGGCATTGCTTACCGGAAGTAGATTGGGTAAATCGGGTTCCCGTTCTTGCAGTTCTTGGAGGGTCGAAGATGCTAGAGCCCAATAAGTCATCTGGGCCAAGGGCTGAAACCCATTTTGCCGATACAAAGCCAGCCCCGTTTTGTTGTGGATATTGACTTCTAGCAACCAAGTGCGTGCTTCCCAGATTGTCTCGAAGCAATAGCGCAAAAGTTGAGAGCCTATCCCTTGGCTACCTGCTTCCGAGTCAACCACCACCTGTTCTACTCGCCAAGTGCTGCGCGTGCGATTAAACGGGGATATTTGAATTATCCCCCGAACTTCCCGGTCTTGCTGGGCCACATAGGCGCAAAACTTGTACCGGAACGGGTTAGGGAAGAAGCTCAAAAACTTCATCAACCAGTACCAGTTACGAACCTGCTTAAGCTGCTTCTTTGTGTCAGCGGAGCAGGTGTGGTCTTCAGCCTCACACGCCTCCACAAACATCTCATCAAGCGCTTCCAGATCCCGGTATTGCACCGGGCGGAGGACAACTTTTGGCTCTTGGGGGGAGAATACAGTCATGTTTAAGTGAGGACTGCGGGGGTTACCAGTTTCAGTGTACCACCCGACTCGTAAGGCGGGTTTTTTGAGATCGCGATCGCTTAGCGCGATATCTTCAAGAGGATTTTGACCCCATCCGCTCAAAAAGCAATGGGTAAGAGGAGCGATCGTTCTCACTATCTTAACTGCTTTCGCTGCATTTTCCTGGGGAATTGCCCCAGTAGATTGTATATTTTTATCGCTATTAGCTAAGTATTATTACTCCGTCAGGAACTAGGTACTAGCAACGGCTATCCCTATATGGTGATAACTAAAAATGATTTCGCTCTTTTTATATGGAATCTGTTTCTATATCCTCGTTTTTTAACGAACCGCCATAGCCGAAGGCTTCCCGCAGGGTAGACACCAAGAACGCCAAGAAGGAGAGTCAGAAAGGAAAGGGGGGTTTTGTAGCGGATTTGCTATGACGCAATTAATCATTGATTCGTTTTGACGCATCAGGGGAAGGGTATCTATTGATATTAATTAAAATTTGTCTTTCCAGAATGCGATCGCTATTATTAAACTGAAATATTCTCTCTGTTACTTCCCCAATATCGGTTAAAGTTTGGATTGTTGCACCTTCTAGACGAAAATGATCTGACCAGCGATCTCGTCTGGGATTAAAAAATCTTACCAGGTCACCTGTACGCCAAATAATTGACCCTAAATCTGTACCTTTATTTAGGTTACAATATAAACAAGCGTAGGCTAAGTTTTCGGTTGTAGTTTCGCCTCCATGTTTTAAACTGATAATGTGATCGATTTGACACCCTCCGGTATCTTCTTCAGAAATTAAACAGTATTCACATAGACAATTAGCCCGTTGAGTTACTAATCGTTTCAGTTCTTTGGTTATGTAGGTGCGAGACATAAGTTTTATCTATTCTGCTACTACTGATTGAAGGTATTTATGAGCTTTAGCTTTAACTAATCTGATGATATGTTCGACAACCAACAATTCATCTAGTTCGTTTTTTTTGTCAGGTGATAAATCGCCTATTTTAGCTTGTTCAACTAAATCTTCTATTTGCTCTTTCGTTGTTTCGGAAAATTGAAATTTAGCAACACTTTCGGGAGTTGCGCCTTTGGCAATTAAATCAATGAATTCATCATAGATTTTCTGAGTTTTGAGTAAAGTGGTCATTGTTACCTCGCTAGGAATGATGGTGAGTGATTATCT